>CBDTZA010000051.1:0-8654 GCA_965364785.1 uncultured Roseovarius sp.
CCCAGAACCCGGCCTCGTGGGTGCCGCCCTCAGGGGTGGGCACGGTGTTACAGTAGGACTGAATAAAGCCATCGCGCGAGGGCGTCCAGTTGATCGCCCATTCGACCTTGCCGGGGACGTTGTACTTGTCCTTGAAATCAACCGTGCCGGCAAACGGGCGTTCGGCATAGGTGGTCGCGCCGTTCAGGGTTTCGCCAAGGTAATCGGCAAGCCCGCCGGGAAACTTGAATGTCGCCTCTTGCGGCGTCTCGCCATCGGCAATCGCCGATTTCCAGCGGATTTCGACACCGGAAAACAGATAGGCCTTGGATCGCGACATTTTGAAAAGCCGCGCGGGTTTGAGTTTGAGAGAGCCAAAGATGTCCGGGTCCGGGTGAAACGTCACAGAGGTGCCGCGCCGGTTTGGGGCCGCGCCGATCTTGGCCAGCGGGGCCTGCGGGATACCGCGCGAAAACTCCATCATGTAAAGCTCGCGATTGCGCGCCACCTCGACCCGAAGATGATCCGACAGCGCGTTCACCACAGAAGAACCGACCCCGTGCAGACCGCCCGAGGTCTGATAGCTGTCACCGGAAAACTTGCCGCCCGAATTCAGCGTGCAAAAGATGATCTCAAGCGCGGACTTATTGGGGTCCTTGGGATGCGGATCAACCGGAATGCCGCGACCATTATCACGCACGGTGACATGGCCGTTTTCATGCAGCTCGACCTCGATCCAGGTGGCATGACCCGCAACCGCCTCATCCATCGAGTTGTCGATGATTTCAGCCACCATATGATGCAGTGCGCGATCATCCTTGCCGCCGATATACATGCCGGGGCGCAGGCGCACATGCTCCATATCCTCAAGCACCTCAATGGAGGAGGCATCGTAATCGGATGTGGTGGCGGAGGAGAGAAGATCGTTCATACCGCTGCTCTTTTTTTGTTGGTTGGGGGCATTATGGCAGAGGCGTAGGGGTGGGGGAAGTGGTCCATTGGGTAAGATGAGTTAGCTATGAAATTGCCGCAGATAGCGCGCGCAACCAAGCAGGGCGGCGTTGTCGTCGGTGATGAGGCCGAGGGGCATTTCGCGCATCAGGGCGCTATAGGGGCCTTTGGCGGTAAAGCTGTCTGCAAACCCCAAGGGCAAAAGGTAGGGCGCGACGGCGCGGGCGGTGCCGCCGATCAGGTAAATCCCGCCCATCGGCAGGTGATTGAGCGCGAGATCACCAAGGACGGTGCCCAAGAGCCGCACAAATGCGGTGAGGGTGGCGGTGGCCCCGGCATCGCCCCCGGCATGCGCCGCGATGATCTGGGTCGGGTCAAGCGTGGTCCCGGTCAGATGCGCATGCATGCGCGCAAGGCCCGGCCCCGATAAAAGCGCCTCAAGCGGTCTGTGCGCCTCCTTGCCCGCAAGCGCGGCGATCATGGCACCTGTGGCGCCCTCGCAATGGGGCAGGCTGCTATGGCCGGCCTCGGCGGGGGGTATGAGCAGGCCCTGAGGCGTGCGGTGGACCACGGCGATATTGCTGCCGGTGCCAAGGCCCATGACCATGCGCGCGCTGTCGGGCGGGGGCGTGGTGCCTTCGATCAGGGGCGTCACATGCGAGGGCGGCAGATCATCCAGAGCATAGCCCTGCGCCGCCAGATCGTTGATCAGGTGGATATCGCCTGCGCCGGTGATCGTTGCCAGCTCGGCGCTGTCGATGAACCAATTCAGATTGGTTAGCTGCGCCGTGCCGCCCCGCACCGGCCCGGCGACCCCGGCGCAAAGTGCGATGGGTGTGGCCCGGTGCCGGTTGAGATAATGATCAAGAATGTCCGCCAACCCCGCGAAATCGGCATTGCGAAAGCTTTGCGCACTGCCCCGGTCAAACCGCCCGCCGCGCGCAAGCCCGACACGGGTATAAGTGCCGCCAATATCGGCCAAAAGCCAGAGATCAGCCATCGTCGCGCCATTTCGCCATTGTCGCGCGGGCAGTTTGCGCCAGCATCACAACGTCGATGCCTACCGCCAGAAACTGTGCGCCCCAATCGGCGTATGTTTGCGCCGTGCCGTGATCAAGCGCCAGGATGCCCGCGGCCTTGTCCGACGCGGCAATCCGGCTGAGCGCGTCCTTGATGGTGCGCGCAACCGGGGCGGCGCTGCTGTCGCCCATATGGCCCATATCGGCGGCCAGATCTGAGGGACCGATAAAGACCCCATCAACGCCCTCGACCTTTAAAATCTCATCCAGCGCAGCGATGCCAGCGACGGTTTCGACCTGCACCAAAAGGCACATCTGCGCGTTGGCGGTGGCAATGTAATCGGGGATCGCCGAGAAATTCGACGCCCTTGCAAGCGCCGCACCAGAGCCACGGATGCCTTCCGGCGGATAGCGCATTGCGCGCACAAGGGCGCGGGCCTGATCGGCGCTTTCGACCATCGGGATCAGAAGGGTTTGCGCGCCCGCATCCAGCACCTGTTTGATCGCCCAATCCTCGCCCATGGGCAGGCGCACGACAGGGTGGCTGTGTTTGCCCGAGAGCACGGCAAGCTGTGCCGTGATGCTGCGCAAATCGTTTGGCGCATGCTCGCCGTCGATCACCAGCCAGTCAAACCCGGCGGTGGCCAGCACCTCGGTCGCATAAGCATCGGCAAAGCCGGCCCAACAGCCGTATTGCATGGCACCCTTTGCAAGGGCGGCTTTGAAGGGATTGACGGATGCGGGCATGGCGCGGCTCCTTTGGCGGGTCAACCCCAGCATAGACCGGTCAACCCTCGCTTGGCGAGGGGGTCGGCGGGGTTTACTTCGGCCGGAATTGCCGCCACTCCTTGGGCCATGAACGAGCATCTCAAAGGCCTTTTGATCACTGCGCTTGGCGTTCTTTTCGTCGTGCCGGATTCGCTTTTTGTGCGACTGATCGAGGCGGATGCGCCGACAATCTCTTTTTGGCGCGGGGTGACGGCGGGCACGGTGATCCTGATTGGTGTGCTGGCGCTTGAGGGCACGCGCGGCTTTGCCAAGGTGGCGCGCACCGGCGTGCCGGGGTTGATTTATACCGTGTTGATCGCGGCGACTGCGCCGGGTTTTGTGGTGGCGGTGAGTTGGACCAGCGTTGCCAATGTGGTGTTCATTCTCGCCTCTATGCCGGTTTTCGCCGCCGCCTTCAGCCGGATTTTCCTGGGCGAACCGATTGGTCGACGCATGGTATTTACCATGATGGGAGTGTTTGTCGGCCTTGGCATCATCGCTTGGGGATCGGGTGAGACCAAGGGAGCGAGTTGGCAGGGGGATCTGGTGGCGCTTGGCGTCTCGGCAAGTTTCGCCGCCGCGATGACAGCCGCAAGACAACTGCGCGCGACCTCGATGATCCCGGCCATTCCACTTGCTTTTCTGGGCGCATCGCTGGTGATGTGGCCGATCGCAACGCCGGGGCCTGCGTTTGCAAACCAATGGCCTTTATTGCTGGCGCATGGCGCGTTTATCAGCGTCGCAACCTGTCTTTTGACCCTTGGCCCGCGCTATATCAGCTCGGCAGAGGTGGCCCTGCTTATCCTGCTGGAATCCGTGCTGGCGCCGCTTTTGGTGTGGTGGGTCGTGGGCGAAGATCCCGGCCCATGGGCCATTATCGGCGGGGTGGTGGTGATCGGCGTGTTGTTCGTTTCAAACCTGATTTTGCTGCGCTCGCGCAAACGGGCGAGATTCCCCGTTCAGCCGCGCGTCTGAGTGGGGTCGATCAGAACGACACCTCGACCCCCGGCAGCTTCAGCGCCTTGATCAGATCGCGCAATTCCTGACGCGCGGCGATGTTCGAGATGTTAAGCCCCTTGACCCCGATATCCTTGAGATCAAGCAGGGTAAGACCGCGCGGAAACAGCTCGCGGAAGATGACCCTTTCGTTGAACCCCGGCGCCACGCGAAAGCCGATGCGCTTGGCCAGATTATCAATCGCCTCGCCCATCTTTTTCTTGTTCACCATCTGTTGCGCGCCCATACGGTTGCGCACCACGATCCAGTCGATCGCCTTGAGCCCCGCCTGTGCGCGCAATTGCCGGGCATTCCAGACCATTTCGGAATAGACCGACGGCCCGAGGATTTTCTTGCCGTCACTGTCGATATGGGCCAGCAGGTCGAAATCAATGAAACTGTCATTGAGCGGCGTGATCAGGGTGTCGGCAAGGCTATGGGCCACCTGACTTAGCCGGGTATGCGAGCCGGGACAGTCGATGATAATGAAATCGCTGTCAGTCTCAAGCTCGGCCACGGCGGCGGACAGGCGACGGTCATAGACGTTTTCGCCGGGTTTGAGCTGATCCTGGGGCACCTCTGGCAAATCATGATAGCGCGGGCTTGGCAGGTCGAGACCGGATTTTTCCATGAACTTGGCGCGGTTCTCGGAATAACGTCCAAAGGTTTTCTGGCGCAGGTCCAGATCAAGCGCGCTGACCTTGTGGCCCATGCGTGCAAGGGCCGATGCCACATGCATCGACACGGTCGATTTGCCAGCCCCGCCCTTTTCGTTTCCGACGACAATAATATGCGCCATGTGCCGCTTCCCCTGATCTCGGGGGATTTTGCCCAAAAGGCGCCCCCCGGTATTTTCGCCGGACAGTATCTGTTGGAGTTGCAATAGGGAAGAGTCGGGCGCGAGGTCAATGCCTTTCAGATACAAGGTGTTGCACCGTACGCAGGGGCAAGCAGCCCTTAAGAATTGCGCGATAGCCCTTTGAGAGACAAACGAGGGGTTTTTCATGCTGCGCTATGTCTTTGCCAATGATCTTGATTACTATCCTCGCCTGCGCGACACGATGTTTCGCGATCGCGCCGATCAGTTCAAGGCGCGCCTTGGCTGGGATGTGTCGGTGACCCGTTCGGGCGAAGAGCGTGACGAATATGATGCGCTGAACCCGCTTTACGTGATCTGGCAGGGGCCGGACGGGCGCCACGGCGGGTCCATGCGCCTGTTGCCCACCACCGGCCGGGTGATGGTGAACGAGCATTTTGGCCACCTGACAGGGGGCAAAAAGATTGCCGATCCGGAGATCTGGGAATGCACGCGCTTTTGTCTCGCGCGGGGCGCGGCGCCAAATGTGGCGGGTGCGCTGATGTTGGCAGGGGGCGAGGTCATGCGCGGCTATGGCATCCGGCAATATGTCGGCGTCTTTGATGCGCGGATGGTACGGATTTACCGGATGATCGGCGCATCGCCTTTGATCGTCGGGTCAATGGGCGAGGGCCGCGATCAGATCAGCGTGGGCCTCTGGGGCTTTTCGGATGCGTCGCGGTTGCGGGTGGCGCAGCGCGCGGGCCTCTCGCCCGAAGTTTCGGAACTGTGGTTCCGGCGCGCGGTTGGGGCGCGCCCGGCCCTTTCGGCCTGAGGCAGCGCGTGCCCGGCAAAACTGCGTCTTTCGCTGGTGCCGGGCGGGGCGTGACGCTAGGGTCGCGCCATGACAAATCAGGCGCTTACATACTCTTCCGATCAGGCCGAAGCGCATGACCGCATTTCCCAGATGCTGCGTGGCGCAGGCGTCGATCTTGACGAGGGGGTGCTGACCCCGCCGCAAGACGGAGAACAGGCCGTGATGGCCGTGGTCGGCAAGGCCGGATCGGGCAAAACCCTGCTTTTGGCAGAGCTTTATCACGCGCTGGACGAGGCGGGCGTCGATATCGTTTCGGGCGATTACGAGGGCCGCAAGCGCCCGGACCGGCGCACGCTTGCCATCCTTGCCCCTACCAACAAGGCGGCCAGTGTGTTGCGCCTTCGCGGCGTGCCCGCGACCACCATTCACCGCATTCTTTATACCCCGGTCTATCACCCGGAATACGAAAAGATCGCCGAATGGCTGGCCGGTCAGGGCGAGCGCCCGGTGATCGAGGGGCTGACCGATCTGGCGCTTGACCGGGCGTCGGCGTTCTATCAGGGGCAGAAATCCATTCCCGGTGCGCTCGCGGCTGCCGGCTTGCGCGGCTCGGATTTCATCACCGGATGGAAGCGCCGCGACGACCCCCTTGATATCGGCTTTGTCGATGAAGCAAGCATGCTGGACGAAAAGCAGCTTGACGATCTCAAGGATATTTTCCCGACGCTTTTGCTGTTTGGTGACCCGGCACAGCTTGCCCCGGTGAAATCCCAGGGCGGGATGGTGTTTGAAAGTTTGCCCGCGCCCGCGCTTCTGGAATTAAGCCGCATTCATCGGCAGGACGCAGATAACCCGATCCTTGATCTGGCGCATGCGCTGGCCGATCCGGCCCTTGAGTTTCACGATTTCGAGCGGATGATCGAAGACGCTGCCGCGCGCGACGAGCGGGTGCAATGGGCACAGCGCGTCGAGGTCGACCTTATGGCCCGAAGCCCGGTTCTGGTCTGGCGCAATGCCACCCGCATCCGCCTTATCAACGCCTTCCGTTCGGTCCATGGTGCCCCCGAGACCGAGCTTTTGCCCGGTGAGCCGCTGATTTGCGACGGCATCGAATTACCCCTCAAGCATCGTAAAAAGCGTCAGGATCTTGAGGCGCGTGGCCTGATCAAGGGCGCGCAGGTGGTTTACCTTGGGCCCGGACGCAGACCAGGATTTTCGCGCCTGCACGTTGTCGGCGCCGAAGATCCACAGGTCAGCGCCGCCAGCATCATCAAGATCGAAAAGCCCGATGAAGAAGAGCCGTTCATCCCCTTTGCCGCCAATATGGGGGCGACGTTTCTGCACGGGGCGGCGGTGACGATCCACAAGGCGCAAGGCAGCCAGTGGCGCGATGTTCAGGTGTTTTCCCCCGATATCTATGCCGCCGCGCGCATGGGGCGATCCGAGGCCGGTCAACCCTTGTGGAAACGGCTGGCCTATGTGGCGATCACCCGCGCCGAAGAGCGGCTGCATTGGGTGGTGCGCAACCGGTTGTCAAAACCCAGCGTGCCTTTGGGCGTGGATGATCTCAAGATCGCGCCTGTGCCGCTGAAACTGGAGGAAGAAGAATGAAATCCATCGTGATTACCGGGGCAAGCTCTGGCATTGGCCGGGCCACGGCAGAGGTGTTTCTTGACGCCGGGTGGCGGGTCGGTCTTATCGCGCGGCGCGCCGATGTTCTAGGCGAGATCGCAAATCGCGATGACAACGCCGTCGCCCTGCCATGCGATGTGACCGACCCGGACGCCATGAAAGCCGCCTTTGACAACTTTGCCAAACAAGCGGGTCGTCTTGATGCGCTGTTCAACAATGCCGGCATGTTCGGCCCCTCGGCGCCCATTGACGAGGTCGAAATTGACGCCTTTGATCAGGTGATTGGCGTCAATGTCCGGGGCATGTTCATCGCAGCAAAGCTGGCATTCGCACAGATGCGCCGACAAGACCCTCAGGGTGGGCGGATCATCAATAACGGCTCGCTCTCGGCGCATAACCCGCGTCCGGGCTCGATCTGTTACACCACCAGCAAACACGCCATTACCGGCATGACCAAAAGCCTATCCCTCGATGGGCGCGCCTTTGACATCGCCTGTGGTCAGATCGACATCGGCAACGCCCGGACCGAGTTGGTCGATGACCTGAACGCGCGCATTCTTGCAGAAAACCCCGAGGCGACCCTGATGCCGATGATGGATGTGAACGACGCCGCGCGCTCGGTTCTGCACATGGCGCAGATGCCGCCCGAGGCCAACGTTCAGTTCATGACCGTGATGGCGACCAAGATGCCTTATATCGGGCGGGGGTAGGGGCGCGCGGGTTTGCGGGACAACGTGAGCTTGCAAACACACCAATAACCGCTACCCGGTTGGCCAGGAACAAGATGAAGTCTTGTACAGCCGCTAATTCATCATAATTTTTAGAGAGTTCATCCCACTATGCGACAGGGGGATTAGTCAACGATTAGCGATACCAGCGTAGTTTTCACGATCAATGCGAGAGTGAAAAATGCCAGGCTATATTTCAGAGTACGACCACTACGGAAACTCACCAGAGTTTATTGAATTGGCTATTCCCGCAGGGACGGATGTCGCGGGGTATCAGGTCGTCATCTATGGGTCTGATGGATTTGTGGATCACACAATCGATCTGCCTGACCTCACGGTGCAAAACACAATGGGCGGGCAAGATGTTTATCTGATCGAATCTGGCACACCCGGTTTTTCAGGCATCGATCCGGGTGACTCGACGGCATTGATCGACGATTCAGGCACTGTTTTGCAGTTCATCACCCACAACCGCACGACAACGGCGCAAAACGGCCCGGCGGTGGGGGAAACCAGCACGCACATCGGCAACGCCTCTGGCGCCGGGAACTCGTTGCAGTCAGACGACGGTGGCCAAAGCTATTATGTGCAAAACTCGACCAATCCGGGCACTGTCCCCTGCTTTGCGCCCGGCACGCTGATCAGCACGGCCCAGGGCCCGCGCGCGGTAGAGACCCTGCGCCCCGGTGATCTGGTGCTAACGCTGGACAATGGTCTACAGGAAATTCTGTGGGTGCGGTCCGGCGATCAGGCGTTGGAGGATTTGGACGTGGACGCCAAACCGGTGCTGATCCCGGCGGGTTCTCTGGGGCCGGGCCGCCCCGCGCGTGATCTGATCGTCTCACCGCAGCACCGAATACTGGTCGGCGGGCAGGACCAGATCAAGGGTGTGTTCACGAACGAAGGCTTTGCCCCCGCCAAATCACTGACCGGCCTGCCGCGCATTCGCGGAATGCAGGGTAAGACGT
>CBDTZA010000052.1:0-8647 GCA_965364785.1 uncultured Roseovarius sp.
CCTTAGTACAAAACATAGCCCTTCCGATTATTCCTGTCGGATTGGGTTTTATGGATACTTTCGACAGATTTCACACAATTCCTAAAGACGGCTATGATAGCTTATCTATGGAAACACGAAAATGAACAAACCCACCGACAATCCCGCCGATCCGTTCAAAAAGGCGCTGGCTCAGGCGACCAAGGTGATGGCGAACGACGCCGACCTGACGGTCAGCTATTCGGTCGATCCCGCCGGTATCTCTGGCGATGCGATGCGCCTGCCGCAGGTCAGCCGCCGGATGACCCGCGAAGAGGTTCTGCTGGCGCGTGGCACCGCCGATGCGCTTGCGCTGCGTCACAAGTTTCACGATGACGCCCTGCATGCGCGCTATGCCCCGCCCGGTGACATGGCGCGTGACCTTTATGAGGCGATGGAAACCGCCCGCTGCGAGGCGGTGGGCGCGCGCGATATGCCCGGCACCGCCAGCAATATCGACGCCAAGATTTTCGCCGACGCACAGCGCTTGGGCTATGAACAGATCACCTCGAGTGCCGATGCCCCCCTGCCCGCTGCGGCCGGCTATCTGATCCGCCATCTGGCGACCGGGCGCGACATGCCTGCGGGCGCGCAAAACGTGATGGAGCTGTGGCGCGGCTTTATCGAGGAACAGGCCGGCGGCACGCTTGAAAACCTTCAGGATACCCTCGCCGATCAGAGCGCCTTCGCCAAGTTTGCCCGCCGGATCATCGAGGATCTCGGCTATGGCGATCAGCTTGGCGATGATCCCGACAACCTTGATGATGAAGATCAGGACGACGCCGAAGAGACCGGCGAAGAGCAGGACGAACAAGACAGCACCGGCGATGAGGATAGCGACGAAAACGAAGCAGAGGCCGATGCCGAGCGCAGCCAGGACGAACAGCAAGACGCGTCTCAGGCCCAGGTCAGCATGGATGACATGTCCGACGATGAGATGGACGACCAGACCGACCTGCCCGATGGCGAGGCCCCGCTAGAGCCGCCGACACCTCAGCCAATCTCGGATGCGGACCCGAACTACACCGTCTACAACCCTGCTTTTGATGAAGAAATTCGCGCCGAGGATCTGGCCGACCCGATCGAGCTTGAACGCCTGCGCGCTTACCTTGATCAACAGCTTGAGCCGCTCAAGGGCGCGGTAAGCCGTTTGGCCAACAAACTCCAGCGTCGCCTTCAGGCCCAGCAAAGCCGGTCCTGGGAGTTTGATCGCGAAGAGGGCATTCTGGATGCCGGCCGTCTGGCGCGCGTGGTGGCCAACCCGACGATGCCGCTGTCGTTTAAGGTCGAAAAGGATACCGAGTTTCGCGACACGGTCGTGACGCTCTTGCTGGATAATTCCGGCTCGATGCGGGGACGGCCGATTTCGATTGCCGCGATCTGTGCCGATGTTCTGGCCCGCACGCTTGAGCGGTGCAGCGTCAAGGTGGAAATCCTCGGCTTTACCACCCGCGCGTGGAAAGGCGGGCAAAGCCGCGAGGCATGGCTTGCCGAAGGGCGCCCGCAATTGCCCGGTCGCCTGAATGATCTGCGCCATATCATCTATAAATCAGCGGATTCCCCAATGCGCCGGACCCGTAACAATCTTGGTCTGATGATGAAAGAGGGATTGCTCAAGGAAAACATCGACGGTGAGGCGCTTGAATGGGCGCATCGCCGGATGGTGGCGCGCAAGGAGGCCCGCAAAATCCTGATGGTGATCAGTGATGGCGCCCCGGTGGACGATTCAACTTTGTCCGTCAACCCCGCGAATTATCTGGAAAAACACCTGCGCGACGTGATCAACATGGTCGAGCGGCGCAAACAGGTCGAACTGTTGGCGATCGGCATCGGCCATGACGTCACCCGCTATTACGAGCGCGCGGTGACCATCACCGACGCAGATCAGCTTGCCGGTGCGATGACCGAGCAACTCGCCGCGCTGTTTGACAGCGATCCGCGCGCCCGTGCCCGGGTCATGGGCATCAAGCGGGCGATGTGATGTTTCAATCCTTTGACGACACCGCCCGCCCCGATCAGGGCCCGCCGCGCCTTGCTGCGCTGCGCGCCGCACTGGCCGAGGCCGGGTTGGCGGGATTCCTCGTGCCGCGCGCCGATGCGCATCAGGGCGAATATGTGGCACCCTGCGATAATCGTCTGGCCTGGCTCACCGGTTTTACCGGCTCGGCCGGGTTTTGCGCGGTGCTGGCAGATGTGGCCGGGGTGTTCGTCGATGGCCGCTACCGCGTGCAGGTCAAGACCCAGGTCGATAGCGGGCATTTCACCCCGGTTGACTGGCCCGAAATACGGCTGGGCGATTGGCTTCAACAGCATCTGCCGCAGGGCGGCGAGGTTGGTTTTGACCCCTGGCTTTACACCGTTGAACAGCTTGAGGCGCTTGAAGACGTCCTGACCGGCAGCGGGATCACCCTGCGCGCGGTCGAGAACCAGATTGACCGGGTCTGGCCCGACAGACCGGCGCGGCCACGCAGACCGATGACGATCCAGCCCGACGACCTGACCGGCAAGACCCACGCCGAGAAGCGGCAAGAGCTTGGCGCAGCGCTTGAAAAAGCCGGACATCGGCGCGCGATCCTTGCCTTGCCGGATTCGATCTGTTGGCTCTTGAATATTCGCGGCTCTGACATCCCGCGCAATCCGATTGTTCAGGGCTTTGCCCTTTTGGATTGGAGCGGTGAAGTCACCCTGTTCAGCGATGCTTTGGTCGATGCGGGCGTTAAGGCGCATTTGGGTGATCACGTGCATCTGCGGCCCTACGGGGGGCTATTGGACGGGCTGAGCGCGCAACAGGGCGTCACCTATCAGATCGACCCGGCCTCGACCCCAATGATTGTTCTCAGCCATCTTCAGGACCTCGTCGCGACCCCCGGCAGTGACACAAAGATCCTGCGCGGCGACGATCCCTGCATCCTGCCCAAGGCCTGTAAAACCGAGGCCGAGATTGCCGCCACCCGCGCGGCCCATCTGCGCGACGGGGCGGCGGTCTGCAAATTCCTGAGCTGGTTTGACGCCCAGGCCCCCGGCACGATTACCGAAATCGACATCGCCACCCGGCTAGAGCCCTGCCGCGCCGAAACCGGCAAGCTTCTGGATATCAGCTTTGACACCATCGCTGGCAGCGGCCCGAACGGCGCGCTGGCCCATTACCGGGTGACCACATCCAGCAATCGCACGCTTCAAAGCGGTGATTTGCTGGTGCTTGATAGCGGTGGGCAATATCTTGATGGCACCACCGATATCACCCGCACCCTGCCCGTGGGCGATGTGGGCATGGACGAGCGCGCGGCCTTTACCCGCGTGTTGCAAGGCATGATCGCCATATCGCGGCTGCGCTTTCCGGCCGGTCTTGCGGGGCGTGATCTGGATGCGATTGCACGCTATCCGCTCTGGCTGGCGGATCAGGATTATGGCCATGGCACCGGTCATGGCGTCGGCGTGCATCTCTGCGTACATGAAGGCCCACAGCGCCTGTCAAGGGCCAGCGAGGTGCCCCTCAAGCCGGGCATGATCCTGTCCAACGAGCCGGGCTATTACCGCGAGGGCGCCTTTGGCATCCGCATCGAAAACCTCTTGGTGGTGAGCGAGGCGAGCCTGTTGCCCGGCGGGGATTTCGCCGGTAAGCTCTGCTTTGAGACGCTCAATTTCGTGCCCATCGACCAGCGCCTGATCAACACGGATATGTTGACAGGCCCCGAGCGCGACTGGCTTAACGCCTATCACGAGCAGTGCCGCGACAAAATCAGCCCTCGGCTCTCGGGCCAAGCCCGGTTATGGTTGGACCAAGCGACGCAGCCGGTGTGACACCTGCCTGTCATCAAATGGCGTCAAAATAATATAATGAAGACAATAGGGATGAATCATGGCCAATATCACGATCCGCAATGCAGAAGGCACCTGGACCGTTCGCGCCGGCGGGGCCGTTCTGGCCGAAACCAAGAATGCGCTTGAGCTTACCGAAGGCGACTATCCTGCGGTCTATTATTTCCCGCGCGAAGACATCGCCATGGCCTTTCTCGATGAAAGCCCGCAGGCAAGCCATTGCCCCCATAAAGGCGACGCGCGGTTTTTCTCGATCGTGACCAAAAGCCAGACCCTTGAGAACGCCGCCTGGAGCTATGAAGCCCCCAAAGACGGCGTGGCCGCGATCAAGGACCGCATCGCGTTTTATTCAAGCGCGGCCGTCACGGTCGAACGGGTCTGACCGGTACACTCTGCTCAAGCCTCAAACGCTGACCCGCGTGTTGCCTTTTCTCCTTCGACGTTGACATGGGGTTGTCCCGAACTGTCGTTTATAGGCGCGGGCAAAGGCAATGTCGAACCCAAAGCCAAGAGGTGATCCAGCCCACGCCGTTGCATTTCCAAACCTGCGCCTAGCTATGTTCTTCCTCGGACACCGCCGCCAGAGCGCGGTTATAGGCCTGCAGGGCATCGACGTGAAACAGCGCACCCAAAAGTTCGGGCGGTTTATCCTCGCCTGCCAGTGTCACCACCGGGATAAACGGCACCGGCGCGCGGTCAAACACCGGCATGGCCGCCTCAAGCGTGGCATTGGCGTCGATATAGATGCCCTGTTCAATCAACGACCAGCATTCATCCTCGGGCGCCGGGCACGCATCGTTTTCGGTGCGCATCAGCTTGGACACCCGGAACATCCCCAAAAGATAGGCCTGCGGGCCTGCCGCAAGCTGAATACCGCGCTGCGCAAGCTGGGTCAGGAAGAACGAGCGCCGCACAAGCTTTGATCCAAGGGCGGTGGACATCGACACCGCCACCATCACCGCAAGCCCGGTCTGCCAGTCGCCGGTCAGCTCGAACACGATCAGCGTGGTCGAAATCGGCGCGCCAAGCACTGCCGCCGCCACCGCGCCCATGCCCGCAAGCGCATAGAGCGTGTGCGAGCCCGACACCTCGGGGAAGATTGAGGTCGCAACAAGCCCAAAGGCCAGCCCGGTCAGCGCCCCCACCATGAGCGAGGGCGAAAACACGCCGCCGCCCATGCGCCCGCCGATGGTGATCGCCACCGCGACCACCTTGAGCACCGTGAAAATCACCGCCTCGTGCAGCAAAAGCTGGCCGGTGAGGGCGGCCGATGTGGTCTCGTATCCGACGCCGATAATATGCGGGAACCAGATCGCCATCAGTCCCAACAGCGCCCCTGCCCCCGCCGGGCGCAGCCATCGGGGCAGGCCCGTGCGCTGCTGTATCCGGTTTGCCACGCTTTCGGCCAGAAAGGTCGCCCGCATCAGGGCGGCAGCGACCAAGCCACAGACCAGCCCAAGGATCAGAAAGGCCGGCAATTCCACGTAAAACTCAAGCGCGCTTGCGACCGGCAGGGCAAATTCGGTGACATCGCCAAATTCCAGCCGGTTGATCACCGTGCCCGCCACGCTGGCGATCACGATGGGCGCAAAGGCATGCACCGCGAAATGGCGCAACACCACCTCAAGCGCGAACAAAGCCCCCGCAATCGGCGCGTTGAACGAGGCCGAGACCGCCGCCGCGACCGCACAGCCCAAAAGATCGCGTCCGGTGATGCCATCGGCGTGGATCTTGTCGCTGACCCAGCTGGAAATCACCGCCGCGATATGCACCACAGGCCCCTCGCGCCCAGAGGAGCCGCCAGAACTCAGGGTGATCAGCGAGGCCAGAGCCGAGGCCACGCCTTCGCGCTGCTCGACCCGGCCCTCATAAAGCGCCGCCCCCTCGATCACATCCGACACCGTGCGCACCCGCCCATCCGGCGTAAAGCGGTGCAGAATAAGCCCCACCGCCAGACCGCCCGCAATCGGCAGGAACAAAACCCAGTACCAGGGCAGGTTTTGCGCAAAGCTATGCAGGTGGCTGGCATCATAAGAGCCATAGAGCAGCCCCTGAAGCGCGTTAATGCCCTTGCGAAACAGCAATGCCGCAAACCCGGCTGCGATCCCGATCAACAGCGCGATCAGCCAGAACTGAAACTGGCTTGGCCCGCGCCTGCGCAACACCCCCCAGCCATCCCGGATGCCTTGCACCACCGGATCGCAGGCTTGTCGCCAGAATGGTCGTTCCTGTTCCTGCATCAGCCTTCCATCCGGGTCGGCGGGCACGCTTTCGAAATGACGCGGCTTCGCCTAGGGTAAGGCGACACTCACGATGAAGGACCAAACATGGGCATTCAGAACGCAATCGCCGACCTCATATCCTCTCTAGGCCAACAGGTAACGCGGTCCAAGTCCGATCTGGAATTACATGGGCGCAGCGAGTCGCATTTTTCACTCTCGCCGCCGGATGCCGTCGTTTATCCAGAAAATACCGCGCAGGTGGCCGAGATCGTGGCGATCTGTGCGCGCCATCGCTGTCCGGTGGTGGGCTGGGGCACGGGCACCTCGCTTGAGGGGCAATCCCAGGCGTTTCTGGGCGGTGTCGTGGTCGATTTCAGCCGGATGAACCGGATCCTGAGCATCGCCACCGAAGATATGACCGTGACGCTGGAACCCGGTGTGACACGCGAAGCACTCAATGAAGAACTGCGCGCCACCGGGCTTTTCTTTCCGGTCGATCCGGGCGCCAACGCCTCGCTTGGGGGCATGGCCGCGACCCGCGCCAGCGGCACCACCGCGGTGCGCTATGGCACGATGCGCGACAATGTTCTGGCGCTTGAGGTGGTCACCGCCAGCGGCGAGGTGATCCGCACCGGCACGCACGCGCGCAAATCCTCGTCGGGCTATGATCTGACCGGGCTTTTCGTCGGCTCCGAGGGCACGCTTGGCCTGATCACCGAACTGACACTGCGCCTTCAGGGCACGCCCGAGGCGATCTCGGCGGCGGTCTGTGCGTTTGACACGGTCGGCGATGCGGTGGCGGCGGTGATCGACACCATTCAATGCGGCGTGCCGATGGCGCGGATCGAGTTGATGGACACCGAGAGCGTCGTCGCCGTCAACGCCTATGCCGGGATGACCCTCGCCCCAAAGCCGCATCTGTTGCTGGAATTTCACGGCACCGAGGCCTCGGTCAAAGAGCAGGCGCAGAGCTTTGGCGCGATTGCCGATGACCATGGCGGATCGGGCTTTGACTGGGCCACGCGCCCCGAGGATCGCAACGCGCTCTGGACGATGCGCCACAATGCCTATTACGCCATTCTTGCCGCCCGCCCCGGCGCGCGCGCGATTGTGACCGATATCTGTGTGCCGATCTCGAAACTGGCGCGGGCGATTGAAGAGACCCGCGCCGATCTGGATCGTTCGAATGTGCGCGGGCCAATTCTGGGCCATGTGGGCGATGGCAATTTTCACGCCGTCCTGTTGGTCGATGAACACGCCCCCGACGAGATGGTGCGCGCCAAGGCGGTCTCAGAGCGGATGGTCGAGCGCGCGCTTGCGCTTGGTGGCACGGCGACGGGCGAACACGGCATCGGCATCGGCAAGCTCGGGTATATGGCGCGCGAACATGGGGGGGGATGGGCGATGATGGGGGCGATCAAGACCGCGCTTGACCCCGATAATATCATGAACCCCGGCAAATTGGTGCCGCCGCGCAATTAGGCCCTAGCCATCGCCCATCAGCGCCTCGGCGGCGGCGCGGGCCTCGGGGGTGATGCGTTCACCCGACAGCATGCGCGCAATCTCGTCCACCCGGTCACTGCCCTGCATCGAGCGCACGGTCGACAGGGTCAGGTCGTTCTCGACCCGCTTTTCCACCCGCCAGTGATGCGCCGCCTTGGCCGCAACCTGTGGCGAATGGGTGACAACAAGCACCTGTCCGCCCGCCGCCAATTGCGCAAGCCTGCGGCCCACCGCATCGGCGGTGGCCCCGCCGACACCGCGATCAATCTCGTCGAAAATCAGCGTCAGGCCGCTTTCCGTGCCCGTCAGACAGACCTTGAGCGCAAGCAGGAACCGGCTCAGCTCGCCACCGGAGGCGATCTTGGCAAGCGGGCCCGAGGGTGCGCCGGGGTTGGTGGCAACGCTAAAGGTCACCTCATCCCGCCCGCTTGGGCCGGGCTCGGCGGCTGTGATGCGGGTCTCGAACACCGCCCGCTCCATCTTGAGCGGAGCCAGCTCTGCGGTGACGGCGCGATCAAGCGCGCCTGCGGCGTTTTGGCGCGCGGTGCTTAGCGCCTCTGCGGCACTGGTATAGGTGGTCTCGGCGTCGGACAGCGCCGCGCCAAGCGCCTTGAGATCAGCATCGCCCTGATCGAGCGCGGCAATCTGTCGGCGCAACCCATCGGAAAATTCGCCGAGATCGTCGGGCAAAACATCATGCTTGCGCGCCAAGGCCCGGATCGCGAACAGGCGTTCTTCGGCCTCTTCCAGGTCCAGCGGGTTAAAGCTTAGCGCATCAAGACAGCGGGTGACGCCGCTTGCCGCCTCATCGAGTTCGACTAGCGCGCGACCAATCGCGGCAATCGGCTCGTCCAGCCGCCCTTCGGCCTTTTCAGCGACCCCTTCAAGCCAGCGGAGGGCATCCGCAGCAGAGCCTTCGGCCCCCTGCGTGCCAAGCACCTCAGCGGCGCGCGCGATATCCTCACGGATACGCTCACCCGATTGCATCAGGCGGCGGCGGGTATCAAGCTCGGCCTCTTCGCCGGGTTGCGGGTCAAGCGCGTCAAGCTCGCCCACCGCATGGCGCAGAAACTCTTCTTCGGTGC
>CBDTZA010000053.1:0-8638 GCA_965364785.1 uncultured Roseovarius sp.
ACACATTGGCCGCGTTGCGCTATTGCAAGGGGCGCGCGGACCGGATCGTGTCGGTGATCAACGTGCCCGAAAGCTCGATCGCGCGCGAAAGCGATCTGGTGCTGCCGATCCACGCCGGCGTCGAGATTGGTGTCGCCTCGACCAAGGCCTTCACCTGTCAGCTCACCGTACTGTTGCTTTTGGCGCTCAAGGCCGCGCAGGCGCGTGGGATGATCAGCGATGACCGGCTGACCGATCTTTTGTCGGCGCTGCGCGCGCTGCCGGCGACGCTCAACACCGCGATGGAGCGCAATGACGAATTCCGAGCCGTCGCGCGCCTGCTATCCACCTCGGATAATGCGCTTTTCCTGGGCCGTGGCCTGATGTATCCACTGGCGCTTGAGGGTGCTCTTAAATTAAAGGAAATCAGCTATATACATGCCGAAGCTTATGCATCAGGTGAACTAAAGCACGGCCCCATTGCCCTGATTGACGAAACCATGCCGGTGATCGTCATGGCGCCCTGTGATGCGCTCTTCGACAAGACCATGTCCAACATGCAAGAGGTGATGGCACGCGGCGGCCGGATCATGCTGATTTCCGATGCCAAGGGCGTCGAGGCGGCGGGTGACGGTGTCTGGCAATCGCTCACCATGCCTGCGGTCGAGCCGATCCTGACGCCGATCCTTTATGCGCTGCCCGCACAGCTTTTGGCCTATCATACTGCCGTCGCCAAAGGTACAGACGTGGACCAACCCCGCAACCTTGCAAAATCGGTGACCGTGGAATGACCCCTCTTCCCCAATCGGGTAAACAGGCGCTTGACCTGCTCAAGGCCATGGGCGACGGCGAGCGCGCCAAAGGTCTGGCAGAGCACCATAAGATGCCGCGCGAATACCTCGGCGTTGCCAACGGCGCGCTTGGCGATCTGGCGCAAGAGTGGCGTCAGGGGCTTGATTTGCCGACGCGCCTGTCGCTTGCCGACGAACTTTGGAAAACCGATATTTTCGAGGCCCGAATCGTTGCCGCCAAGCTTTTGACCCAAGCCCGCATTCGCCCCGATGACGGCGCGGTCTGGGATTTGATCCTGTCATGGATGCCCGATTTTGACAGCTGGGCGATTGCCGATCAGGTGATGACAGCCGCGCAAAAGCGGCTTGTGGCCGATCCGTCGCGGATTGAAACCGTCGCCGGTTGGACCGGTTCAGACGAGCATTGGATCAAACGCGCGGCGATGATCATCGCCCTGCCGTTTGCCAAGCAAAACCACCCGTCCGAGACCGAGCTTGCCATTCGCATGCGGGTCCTGGGCTGGGCCGCCAATTATGTACAGGATGCCGACTGGACCCTGCAAAAATCAGTGGCCTGGTGGCTTCGGGATCTGTCCAAGCACGATCCCGAGCGGGTGCAGTATTTCCTGTCAAACCACGCCAAACACATGAAGCCCTTCGCGCGTAAAGAAGCCGCGAAATTCTTGGCTTGAACGGCCCCTGCGTCAATCGCAGGGCACCCTAGACCCAAACAAAAAGGCAGCCAAAGGGCTGCCTTTTCATAATCTTAGGCCACAAAGCTCAATTGTCTTCGGTCAGGTGCCCGGCCGCCTGCGCGCCATAGCCAACAACTTTGGCCGCGTGCTTTACAGCCCCGCCAACATCGCCTTTGGCCACGCTATCGGCCAGCTTCGAGGCATGTTCTGACACCTTGTCAGCAGCCTCTTTCGAGTCGCCCGTTACCTTTGTGCCGTGTTCCGGTTCGTCAGTCATTTTCGATCTCCTCCTTGCAAGTTGTGCAACTAGGAGAAGACCATAAGACGCGTAACACCGTTTGACTTGCATCAATTCCACGCGGGCAGATCGTCGCAGGTTATAACGAAATTCAGTGCGCCGCCGCGCCCATCCTACTGCGCCGTCTGAAACACCCGCACCTCTGGCAATCCGGTCAGCGGCGCCTCTAGCACGCGAAACGCCGCCAGAGACAGCCGGCTGCCGGCCCCTTTGGGGGAATCAATCGGGATAAGATCGACCGCGACCGATTTGCCATTGGCGCCGTACTCCACCCGGCCTTTTGCCGGGGCCTTGACCAGCGGCGTCTTGAGCCAGAACCCCGGCTCTGACGGGGCCCCAAGCGAGGCGATGGTTTTGCCCAGATCCCGCGTGCTCGGCGTTGCGGGCATGGCCACCGCCGCCGCGCGCTCTTTGGCGGTGGTGGTATCAAGGGCGGCGGGCGTTTGCCGACCTCTGACCGGGGCTCGGCGGGCTGATTCGGGGCTGATCATCGCCTCGTCAACGGCGCTCTCTGGCGGCAGGGCCTTGGCCTTGGAGGGGAACACACGTTCGACCTGCGCGCAGGCACCCAAGGCAAGAACCAAACCGAAAATCGCAACATTATTTCTCATATGTCCACTTTAGCCCGCCAACAATCGCGCTTCAACGGACAACATGACCCTTGCCCCCTCGCCCCCACGCGCCTAGATTTCTCCCCATGACAACACCTCTTATTGATCCCTTCCAACGCGCCATTAATTATTTGCGCGTCTCCGTCACCGACCGCTGCGATTTTCGCTGCGTCTATTGCATGTCGGAAAACATGACCTTTTTGCCAAAAAAGGAATTGCTGACGCTGGAAGAGCTTGATCGCATGTGCTCGACCTTTGTCGGGCTCGGTGTGGAAAAGCTCCGGATCACCGGGGGTGAGCCACTGGTGCGCAAGGGCATCATGACGTTTTTTGACGCGATGACCCGGCATCTGGACAGCGGCGCACTGAAAGAGCTGACGCTGACCACCAACGGAAGCCAGATGGAGCGTTTCGCCGATGACCTTTACGCGGCGGGCGTGCGCCGGGTGAATATCTCGCTTGATACGCTGGACGATCAGAAATTCGCCGATATCACCCGCTGGGGTCGCCTGCCCCAGGTGATAAAGGGCATTGATGCGGCGCAAAAGGCGGGGCTTCGGGTCAAGATCAACGCCGTCGCCCTCAAGGGCTTTAACGAGGATGAGCTGTTCACCCTCACCGAGTGGTGCGCCAGCCGCGACATGGACCTCACCTTTATCGAGGTGATGCCGATGGGCGATATCGGCAACGAGGACCGGCTTGGTCAATACTGGAAGCTCTCGGATCTGCGCGCGACCCTGCGTGAAACCTATACACTGACCGATCTGCCCGAACGCACAGGCGGCCCGGCCCGCTATGTCCGGATCGACGAAACCGGCCAGAAGATCGGCTTTATCACCCCGCTCACCCATAATTTCTGCGAAAGCTGCAATCGGGTGCGCCTGACCTGCACCGGCGAGCTTTACATGTGTCTCGGCCAGGAGGATATGGCCGATCTGCGCGCACCCTTGCGCAACAATCCGGGCAGCGACGCGCTGCTTGAAGATGCGATTCGCGCCGCCATCGCGCTCAAGCCCAAGGGCCATGATTTCGACTATTCACGCCAGGGCGTCGATGGCCGGGTGTCGCGTCACATGAGCCATACCGGCGGTTAATGCACCGCGCCCGCGCGCCCCTGCCTCTTCGGCTTTATAGTGCGGCGGCCAACCTGATCGCGCCGCTGGCCTATGCGCGCGTCAAGGACAAGCTGGCGGCGCAAGGCACCGATCCCGCGCGATTGTCCGAACGGATGGGCCGGACCACCGCCAAGCGCCCCAAGGGCCCGCTGATCTGGTTTCACGCGGCCTCGGTGGGTGAAAGCGTGTCGGTGCTGCGCCTGATCACCCATATGGGCGAGATACATCCCCACTGGTCCTTTCTGATCACCTCGGGCACGGCGACCTCGGCGCAGGTGGTGGCGGGTCGTTTGCCATCGCGCACAACCCATCAGTTTGCCCCGCTTGATGCACGCCGCGCCATTGACCGGTTCCTCGCCCATTGGCACCCATCGGCGGCGATCTTTGTCGAAAGCGAGCTTTGGCCACAGATGTTAGAGCGCACCCATCGCGCGGGCCTCCCGATGGCGCTGATCAATGCGCGCATGTCGGATGGTTCGGCGCGCAACTGGAAACGCGCGCCCAAGACCGCGCGCCACCTGTTGGGGGTCTTCGCCCATATCCACACGCAGGACGCGCGCACCACGGCGCATCTGCATGATCTTGGCCTTGCCCGCGCCGCGACCGGGCAAAACCTCAAGTCGCTCTCGGGCCCCCTGCGGTTTGATGCCGCCGAAAAAGACCGGATGAGCCATCTGATCGCAGGGCGCGCTGTCTGGCTTGCAAGCTCGACCCATCCCAACGAGGACGAGGTGATGCTGGCCGCGCATAAGGCGCTGCTACGCCAGAACCCGGATGCTCTTTTGGTCCTCGTGCCGCGCCATCCCGAACGCGGGCCTGCCCTTGAAACGTTAATTGCCACCTCCGGCCTCAGCGCCGCACGCCGCGCCATTGGTGGTCAGATCACCGGCCAGACCCAGGTTTACCTCGCCGATACCCTGGGCGAGACCGGGCTCTGGTATGCGCTTTGCCCGCTGACCTGTCTCTGCGGCTCTTTCACGCCAGTGGGCGGGCATACCCCGTATGAGCCCGCCTATGCCGGTTCGGCCATCCTGCATGGGCCACTTTATGCAAATTTCGCCGATACCTATCCGGCCATTGATGCCTTTGGTGCGGCGCTTGAGGTGGCGGATGAAGCAGCACTTGCGCAGGCCCTGATCACGCTTCTCAGCGATAGCGCGGCGCTTGATGCGGTGCGCGAGCGCGCGCGCGCCTTTGCCGCCGCACAGGAAGACGTGCTCGACCAGATCATCAATGACCTTATCACCGCCCTTGACCTTGAGGGCGCAACATGACCCTGACTTTCATCGTTCCCAAAATACTCAAATCCGACCGGTCCGCCAAATGCCCGAGCTGATCGCGACCAATTTCAACCGCAATTTCACCGGCGTCTCGGCCACGGCGGCGGGGGTGGTGCGGGCTCAGATGGCGCGTTACGACATGGCGCTGGCCGGGGTGGCCCTGCCGGGCTGTCCCGCCCCGATCAGTTGCGCCGAGGCGCGCGCGCTCTCGCGCACCCCACCACAAAACCGCCCCTTCACGATCTGGCATGTGCGGCGCAATACCGAAATGCGCGCGGCGATCTGGGCGCGCGACGTGCTGCGCCTGCCCATCCGCATCATCTTTACCTCGGCCGCACAGCGCCGACATTCGGCCTTTCCGCGCTGGTTGATCTCGCGCATGGATGCGGTGATTGCCACGACCGACGCCGCCGCAAGTTTCGTACCGCATCTGCGTGCGGTGGTGCCACATGGCGTGGATTGCGCCCGCTTCTTCCCGGCCCCCGACCGCGCCGCGGCCTGGGCGCAGACCGGCTATGGCGGCAGTTGCGCGATTGCCACCATTGGCCGCATTCGCCCGGAAAAAGGCAGCGACCGCTTTGTTGCGGCGATGATCCACCTCTTGCCCCGGCATCCCGGCGCCACGGCGCTGTTGATTGGCCGCGCGGCCAAATCCGATCAGGGGTTTCTCGACGGGCTCAAGCAAAAGATCGCGGCGGCGGGCCTGAGCGACCGTATTCTCTTTCCCGGTGAGGTCGCACCGGACGCCCTGCCCGGTCTGGTGCGCGCGCTCTCTGCCGTGGTGCAATTGCCCCGCTATGAGGGCTACGGCATGGCCCTGCTTGAGGGCTTGGCCAGTGGCGTGCCCTTCGTGGCCACCGATGCCGGCTCTTACCGCAGCTTATCACACAAAGGCAGTTGCGGTGTGATTGTGCCAGAGGATTCCCCGGCCGAGACCGCCGCCGCCCTCACCCGTATCCTGAGTGACACACAGGTCCATACCGCCATGGCCCGCGCCGCGCGCGGCACCGCCGAAACCCGGTTCAGTATTGAGGCCGAGGCCGACGGCATTGGCGCGGTTTATGACATGCTCTGGAACGGGACCTAGCGTTTAGGGAAGCTCGACGGCGGCCTCAATTGTGCCGAAATCGGGATATTGCAGCAAAACGACCAGCGGTTCATCGCCGGTGATTTTGGTGTCAATCTTCAACGGCTCGCTGCTGTCCCAGACGGCCAGTTGGGTCATTTCGGTGACGATATTTGAATATTTCAAAAGCTTACCGGCATTCTCACCGCGCTCAATCGCGACGGTCGCTTCGGGGCGATAGCGCACAAGCTGCACCAAAAGCGGCATGTCATGGGGCTTGTCGGTCGCGGCCGTTATGTGCAAAAAGCCGCCATCGCGGCTGACATTCAGCACGATATCATCGGGATCAGAGCGGTGCTTTTCAATCAACTCGGTCACGTCACGCGGCCGGTTGCCGACCACATGATCTTTGCCATTGATGATCATTTGCGGGGTATAAACCATGCGGCGATGGCCGGATTTGGCATAGCCGCGCTGACGGGCGGTGTGCTCGGGATTACCAAAAATATCGGCCCAGCCAATATAATCCCAGTAATCCACATGCAGTGCCAGCGCGATCACATCGCGGCGCACGGCCAGTTGTTCCATCAACGCATCGGCCGGCGGGCACGACGAACAGCCCTGCGAGGTAAACAGCTCGACCACCACCGGCCTGTCCTGCGCCTGCGCCGCAATCGGCAGACCAAGCATCAGGGCCGCAAAAATGATGGTTATGATCTGTCTCATAGGGCTCGCCCAGGCTGGAGTATGTTACATTTCTTACTACCACATCTAGGGCGACGCGCCGAGAATAACCAATCAAGGTTTCGAGAGACCCCTGTGAAATATTGAAATACCCCGAATTGTGTGCAATAGTATACAAAAGAATGCACGCCCCCCTTGATTGGACTCCGCAAATCGGTCAGAAGCAGGGCAAATACTTCCCCATCGAACGTGAAAGGACGGCTCAAATGCCCATTAGCGTCGGACAAGACAGCTCGAAGACCCGCAAAACCCTTAAAGTCGGTGACCAATCTGTCGCCTATTATTCCATCAAGGCCGCCGAGGCCGCCGGTCTGGGCGATTTCTCGCGCCTGCCCGCCGCGCTTAAGGTGGTGCTGGAAAACATGCTGCGGTTCGAGGATGGCAAGACCGTCTCGACCGACGACATCAAGGCGTTTGCCGACTGGGCAAAACAGGGCGGCAAGAACCCGCGCGAGATCGCCTATCGTCCGGCGCGCGTGTTGATGCAGGATTTCACCGGCGTTCCGGCGGTGGTTGACCTTGCAGCGATGCGTGACGGGATCGTCGCGCTTGGCGGCAAAGCCGAACAGATCAACCCGCTGAACCCCGTCGATCTTGTCATCGACCACTCGGTGATGATCGACGAATTCGGCACCCCGCGCGCCTTCCAGATGAATGTCGACCGCGAATACGAGCGTAACATGGAGCGCTATCAATTCCTGAAATGGGGTCAGGGTGCGTTCAACAACTTCCGCGTTGTGCCCCCCGGCACCGGCATCTGTCACCAGGTTAACCTTGAATACCTGGCCCAGACCGTCTGGACCGATGTGGATCAGAACGGCGACACCGTTGCCTATCCCGACACGCTTGTCGGCACCGACAGCCACACCACCATGATCAACGGCGTGGCGGTTCTTGGCTGGGGTGTTGGCGGGATCGAGGCCGAGGCCGCGATGCTCGGCCAGCCGATTTCGATGCTCATCCCCGAGGTTGTCGGCTTTGAGCTGACAGGCCGCATGATGGAAGGCACCACCGGCACCGATCTGGTTCTTAAAGTCGTTGAACTGCTGCGTGCGCGCGGCGTTGTCGGCAAATTCGTCGAATTCTATGGCGCGGGTCTTGATCACCTGCCGCTGGCGGATCGCGCGACAATCGCCAACATGGCGCCTGAATATGGTGCCACCTGTGGCTTCTTCCCGATCGACGATGAGACCCTGCGTTACCTGCGCAACACCGGCCGCGAAGAGGCCCGCGTGCAGCTGGTCGAGGCCTATGCCAAAGAGAACGGATTCTGGCGCGGGTCGGATTACGCACCGATCTATACCGATACCCTGCATCTGGATATGGGCACCATTGTACCCGCGATCTCGGGCCCCAAACGCCCGCAGGATTACGTGGCGCTGACCGATGCCAAACCCGCCTTCACCCGTGAAATGGCCGAGACCTTCAAACGCCCGATGGACAAACAAGTGCCCGTCGCAGGCGAAGAGTATACGCTTAGCTCGGGCGATGTTGTGATCGCCTCGATCACCTCCTGCACCAACACCTCGAACCCCTATGTGATGATCGGGGCGGGCCTTGTGGCGCGCAAAGCCGCCGCTTTGGGTCTCAATCGCAAGCCTTGGGTAAAGACCTCTCTGGCCCCCGGCAGCCAGGTGGTTTCGGCCTATCTTGAGGCCGCAGGCCTGCAGGAAGATCTCGACAAAATCGGCTTTAACCTTGTCGGTTATGGCTGCACCACCTGCATCGGCAACTCTGGCCCGCTGCAAAAAGAGATTTCCGCCGCGATTGCCGAGGGTGATCTGGTGGCAACCTCTGTTCTGTCGGGCAACCGCAACTTTGAGGGCCGTATTTCGCCCGATGTGCGCGCCAACTATCTGGCCTCACCGCCGCTCGTGGTGGCCTATGCCCTGGCCGGTACGATGGATATCAACCTTGCCACCGACCCCATCACGCAAACGCCCGAGGGCAAGGATGTCTACCTCAAGGATATCTGGCCAACCTCGAAGGAAATCGCCGATCTGGTTGAACAGACTGTCACCCGCGAGGCGTTCCTGTCGAAATATGCCGACGTCTTCAA
>CBDTZA010000054.1:0-8600 GCA_965364785.1 uncultured Roseovarius sp.
TTATATTCGCGCACATGCTGCTGACAAAACCACAGATAATCGTCGAGCACATCCGGTGCCTTGGGGGCGCGAAACTTGCCCGCCTCGGTACAGCCCTCATGCTCGCACACCCGCACCGATGTCTCGGAGGCGCCCGACATGCCGCGTCTGCCACGGGGGTTCTTCTTCTTGGCCGAAGAAACGGACATATCGAAACCGAAGGGATCTGACTTGGACATGGGACTTACCTTTTCGAGTCGGAGACGAGAGTGTATGCCAAAACGCGGCAAATTGAAGGGGGCACGGCAAAAAATCGTCTCACCATAGCGCGATGATACTGCGCCGGCAGGCGAGGGTCGTTTGCCTAAGCCCTTGGTATAAAATGCGGAACGGCTCTTGGATCGTCTAGGTCTGATTGCTTTCCGGGGTCTCATCGGCGGGGTCGTGCTTGTCTGCGGTCACAGGGCGCGCGACGGGCGGGGTGACGGTGCGTGTGGCTTTGGCTTGCAAGGGCTCGGGCCCGTTGGGGGCGCCTGCGCGGCGAAATACCAGCACAGAGCGATAGACCGTATGGCTTGACGTGAGGCCCTGGCGTTCTTCACTGGGCAGGATATCGGCGCGCAGATAGTCCCAGCCGACGCGCCCCATTTCATTCAGCACCTCTTCAAACCCAAGCGCAAAGCGGGCCTCTGGTGTTTTGACGCCGACGGCCTTGCGGCCACGGGTCGGGGCGGGGACAACCTTGTATTCGTAAACGGTCATGGAACCTTCCGGGACTTGTCAGAGCGGTGCATCCTACGCGACTGACCGCGCGGCGCAAGGGGGCATGCAAAACCCCCGAACCATATGGCCGGGGGTGATGTGATGTTCAACGATAGGACGTGGCTTTATTTCGGGCCGGGGCCGATGATCATGATCATCTGGCGGCCTTCCATCTTGGGCATGTTTTCAATGCGCCCGACCTCTTTGATATCGTCGGCGATGCGTTCCAAAAGCTGGCGGCCCAGATCCTGGTGGGCCATCTCGCGGCCCCGAAAGCGCAGGGTGATCTTGACCTTGTCGCCATTCTCAAGAAACTTGACCACGTTGCGCATTTTGACGTCATAGTCATGCGTATCGGTGCCGGGGCGAAACTTGACCTCTTTCACCTCGATGATCTTTTGCTTCTTGCGCGCTTCGGCCTCGCGTTTCTGGGTCTCGTATTTAAATTTCCCGAAATCCATGATCTTACAGACCGGCGGTGCGGCATTCGGCGAGATTTCAACCAGATCAAGCCCGGCTTCAGCGGCCATTTCCATTGCACGTTCCGGGGTGACCACCCCAACATTTTCGCCATCGGCGCCAATGAGGCGGATTTCATCGTTGCGGATGCGGTCATTGATACGAGGGCCGGTGTCGCGTTGAGGGGGCGCGTTATGAGGTCTGCGGGCTATGGCTTTGTTCCTTCGATCGTTTTGGTTTTATGGTGAATTCGAGGGTGCAACGTAAACGTGGGCGAGGCAGCTTTCAAGCGCCAAAATCGGCTGATCTGAGCCGATTTAGGGGTTATTCCCCCTTGCACCTTTCTTTTTTGACCTGCATCTGAGAGCAAGAACCAAAGGGGTGGCGTGATTTGCCGGACCCGCATGTATGAGGGAGACGTTTATGAAGAACCTATTATGGGTTGTGCTGGCTGTCGTTATTCTTGGCGGTGGTTATATGCTGTTCACCGGTAAATCGGTGACTGATGTCGTTGATACGGTCAGCGAGACCGCAAACGAGGTTGATGCCCCGGCTGCGCTTGAAAGTGCCAGCGAAGCGGCTGGTGAGGCTGTCGAAGCGGCAACTGATGCGGTGACAGAGACCGCGACCGAGGCCGCTGATGCCGTGGCCGATACCGCCGCTGAAGCTGTGGATGCTGCTACCGAGACCGCGACTGAGGCCGCCGATGCTGCAAGTGAAGCAGCAAGCGCTGCCGCCGAGACGGCAAGCGAAGCTGCGGATGCGGCCACAACCGCCGCTGATACGGCCGTTGAAACCGCCACCGAGGCGGCCGATGCGGCAACCGAGACCGTGACCGAAACCGTACAGGACGGCGTCGCGGCCACTCAGGAGGCTGCTCAAGACACGGTCGAGGCCGTAACCGCCACCCCCGAACCGCTTGCTGCGGATGCAGCCCCCGACGCGCTGACCATGGACGGGTTCAGCATGGATAAGGCACGCGAGCTGATCGAGGGCACTGATCTTGGAGCGATGCAGAAAACCCTGCTGGTTCAAACGATCAATAAGGCGCAGGATAATCCCGAATTGCTGAAATCAGCGCTTGAGGCTGCCCGCAGCGCGCTTGGCTACTGATCAGCCACTTTAAGACGAAACAACCCGCGCCGGATATGTCCAGCGCGGGTTTTTTTATGCCTGCGCCGCTTTAGGTCCGGGCCTAGCGACAGTTTGCGGCCGCGATCAACACCTGCGCGGCGGCCTTGGCCTCAATCGCGGGGGTGCCATTGCCCAGCATCACAGAGGTCACGATCGCGCCCTCCTTGAGCAGCATCAGCTGGCGCGCGAGCGCCGCCGGGTCGCGGGCCTGTGCCTGCTCGGCGATGTCCTGTATATACTCCAGCAGCATGCGTTTATGGGTCGCGGACTGGATGTGGATGGGGTCTTCGGGGTCCTGAAATTCCGACACCGCCTTGATGAACATGCAGCCCTTGAAGCCGGGCGATGTGATCCATTCATGCAGCGCGTCAAACGCCGCAAGCAGGCGGGCTTTGGGCGTGTCGGCAATCTCTTCCACGCGGCGGCAGAACCAGTTGCGAAATCTCTCGTCACGCAGCCGGAGCACCGCCAGGATCATCTCTTCCTTGGTGCGGAAATGTTTGTACATCGAGGTTTTCGAGATGCCGGTCTCCGCCACAAGCTTGTCCATCCCGGTGGCGTGAAAGCCGTCGCGATAGAACACCTCAAGCGCGTTTCGCACCAGCTCATCTCTTTTATTCGGTCGCATGACTTGCCTCAATATGTACTGATTTGTTCACAATATAGGGCAGGGTCTCGCTTTTCTCCAGATAAATATTCCTCTGTATATTCAGCTATTAGGCGCTATTTTACGTGATGTTTCTTGAATTTTGTCGAAAATATAATTTGACAAAGAGTACCGATCTGTACATTTAAGAAACATAAAGTGTACCGGTCAGTAATTATACCGGTAAAGAATAAGGAGCCACCCATGACCCGCCCACCGCTTCCGCCGTTCGACAAAGACAGTGCCGCCCAGAAAGTCCGCGCCGCCGAGGATGGATGGAACAACCGCAACCCCAAGGCCGTCGCAGAGGCCTATACCGATGACAGCCAATGGCGGAACCGGGCCGAGTTTTTGACCGGCCACGCCGAGATCGAGGCATTCCTCGCCCGCAAATGGGCGCGTGAGCATGACTATCGTCTGATCAAGGAGCTTTGGAGCTGGTCCGGCAACCGGATCGCCGTGCGCTTTGCCTATGAATGGCGCGACGAGGGCGGTCAGTGGTTCCGCTCTTATGGCAACGAGAACTGGGAATTCGCCGATGATGGGCGCATGCGCCGCCGGCTCGCCAGCATCAATGACCTCAAGATCACACCGCAAGAGCGCCTGTTTCAATGGCCACAGGGGCGGCGCCCCGATGATCACCCCGGCCTGAGCGCGCTTGGCCTTTGAACCGCCCAAAGTTGACCCCCCTGAAAGGAGACTGACATGCCCCGCGCCTTTGCCGAAATCGCCTTTACCCCCAATGTCCGCGCTGCGCAGGCGCGCCACGGCTCTGCGGCGGGCTATGAAAAGTTCCTCTCGCCCGATGTAAGCGGCGGCGCGGTGCTTGGCCCCGACGAGGCCGCCTTTATTCAGGCGCGTGACGGGTTTTATCAGGCCACAGTCTCTGAAAGCGGCTGGCCCTATGTCCAGTTTCGCGGCGGCCCCAAGGGGTTTTTGCGGGTGATCGACGCCCGGACCATCGCCTATGCCGATTATCGCGGCAATCGTCAGTATGTGAGTCTTGGAAACCTTGCAGGTGATGACCGTATCTCATTGATTTTAATGGATTACCCGAACCGCAGGCGGATCAAGATCTGGGGCCGGGTGCGGGTTGTCGAGGGCGACGAGGCCGCGGATATCCTTCCGGCCTTGCATGATCCTCACTATGTCGGGCGGCCCGAACGCGCGATTTTGATTACGGTTGAGGCGTTCGACTGGAACTGTCCCGCACATATCCCGCAACGCCTCACCGAGGCAGAGTTTGAACCTTACCTCGCGCAATTGCGCGCCCAGATTTCCGACCTCACCACCGAGAATGCGCGGCTGACCGATCTGCTTGGTACCGCGTCCTGATCCCATCCAACCTAAAGGAGCCAACCCCATGACCACCTCTTTCAAAACCGCGTTTCAAACCGGCGCTCTTGTGGTGTCGCTTGCCCTCGGCGCGACCCTGCCGATGCGTGGCCATGCGCTTGATCTGGCCTCGCCCGATCATGTGGCATTCAAAACCACCAGCATCAAGGGTATCGACATCGCGTATCGCGAGGCGGGTGATCCGTCGCACCCGACCGTGTTGTTGTTGCACGGCTTTCCGACCTCGTCACATATGTTCCGCAACCTGATTCCGGAACTGGCGCAGGACTATCACGTGATCGCCCCCGATTACCCCGGCTTTGGTGCCTCAGAGATGCCGCTTGCCGAGGATTTTGAGTATTCCTTTGCCAATATAGCCAAGATGATGACCGAGCTTTTGGATCAAAAGGGTGTCGACACCTATGTGGCCTATGTGATGGATTACGGCGCGCCGGTCGGGTTTCGGATGTTCGCCGAGGATCCAGAGCGCGTGGCGGGTTTCGTGATCCAGAACGGTAACGCCTACGCCGAGGGCCTGCGCGAGTTCTGGGACCCGATCAAGGCCTATTGGGCCGAGCCTTCGGTCGCAAACGGCGATGCGCTGCGCGGGTTCTTTGCGCTTGAGGCCACCAAGTGGCAGTTCACCGCAGGCGTCCAGAACCCCGAAAACATCAGCCCCGACAACTATTGGACCGTGCAATACCTGCTGGATCGCCCCGGCAACCAAGAGGTCCAGCTAGAGCTGTTTCTCGATTACGGCACCAATGTCGGCGAATACCCCAAATGGCAGGCGCTGTTTCGCGAGCACCAGCCGCCGGCGCTTTTGATGTGGGGCAAAAACGACCCGATTTTCCCCGAAGAAGGCGCGCATCCCTATAAGGCGGACCTGAACGATCTGGAATTCCACATCCTCGACACCGGGCATTTCGCGCTTGAAGAGCTTGGCCCGGAAATGGCGGTCGAGATGCTTGAATTCCTGGGTCGTGTCTACAATTAGGATTGATCTTTACACCGAAGCAAAGGATGGCCGCGCTTTCGCCAGAGCGCGGCCATCGCGCGCCTCACAAGCGACGAAACCTGTCCGCGAGATCGCTCATTGCTGCGCAGTAAGGGGCGGGGCCAAAGCTGATCCGGGCTATGCCAAGCGGGGCAGCGGCGTCAACTGAGACAAGATCGCCCATCATCATGACATTCACCGGCAAGGGCGTTTGCGCGCAAACCTGCCGGATCAAATCCGGGTCGCTCAGACCGGGCACAAAAAACCCATCGGCACCGGCCTCTGCATAGGCGGTGGCGCGCTCAATGGCCTGTTGGATCAGGTTGGCGTGATCATCTGGGCCCTCGGCTTGTAGAAAAAGATCGGTGCGGGCGTTGATGAAAAGCCCGATCCCTTCCAATTCTGCCGCCCGACGCACCGCCCTGATCCGGGCGGCCTGATCCGCAATTGTGTATAGGCCCGTGCCATTCACAATCTGATCCTCAAAGTTGACCCCGACGGCCCCGGCGGCAATGACCCGGCGCAGATTGGCGGTGACGGCCTCTGGATCACGGGCATAGCCACCCTCGAAATCCACCGTCAGGGGCAGATCGAGCGTCGCGGCAATGCGGCTCACGATCTTGAGAAGAAACTCAAGCGGGATCATTTCGCCGTCGTCATATCCATGCGCCGCAGCGACCGACCAGCTTCCGGTGGCAATGGCGCGCGCCCCGGCCTCGGCAACGGCTTTGGCTCCACCCGCATCCCAGATATTGTAAAGGACAAGTGGGTTACCTTTGACGTGCAGGGATTTGAAATGCTGTGCTTTTTCGGATTGGATCATGATCTCATGCTTTCTGGTCAAGATGTTTGTAATGGCGTTCCAGTTCCAGCAATCGCTGCTTGCGCCAGAGCCCGCCACCATAACCCGTCAAAGATCCATCCGCTCCGATCACCCGGTGGCAGGGAATGACAAGCGCCAGCTGATTTGCCCCGTTTGCGCGCGCCACGGCGCGGCTGGCCGTGGGCCTTCCTATCTGTTGGGCGATCTGGGAATAGCTGCGCGTGACGCCGGGCGGGATGCGTTGAAGCTCGGCCCAGACCGCGCGCGCGAAGGGCGTGCCGTTCAGGGCCAGCGGGGTGGTGAAGCTGGCAGAGCGGCCGGCAAAAAATGCCTCAAGCTCGGCCCTGATCTGTTCGGTTGGGGCATAAGAGCCAACGCCAAGTGCGCCCTTGACGGCCCGTTCAAGGATGTTGATTTCGGATTTGAGGGCCTTGCGGTCAATGAATTCCAACAGATGCAGATGCGAGGTGCTGCTGATAGCGATCATGTCGCCAAGCGGAGTCTTGAGCCAGTCGGCCAGCAATAGCCCTTTTTTCGTTAGGCTACCCGGCGCACGGCCAAGCAATTTCGCGAAAGCAGACCGAAAGGCGCTGGCAGAGTCAAAACCGGCGTCAAGCTGGGCGTCGATGACTTTGCCGCCCTCCGAGAGTGCCTCGAACCCGTCGCGCAGGCGCCGGTGGCGGGCCATTTCCAGGAACGTCATGCCAAACTGACGCTTGAAGCTGCGCCGTACGGTTGAAAGGTCCAGCCCCATGGTCAGAATGTCGGCCTCGCTCCAGCGAAACTCGGGGCGCTCTTCAAGGGCGGCAAGCAGGGTTGCGATGGCCGGGTCCGCCGAAGCCATGGGCGCCAGCGGATGACAGCGCTTGCAGGCGCGAAAGCCGGCCTCGATACAACCGCCGACTGAGGTGAAAAACCTGCAATTCTCAAACTTTGGCTTGCGCGCGGGGCAGGTGAGGCGGCAAAAGATGCCGGTTGATGTGACGCCGACATAGGCCTGTCCATCAAAGCGATCATCGCGCTCAACAAGAGCGCGGTAGAGGGTGGCATGATCTGGCAGGTCAAACAGCATGCTCTCTCAATAGCATGCCACTCCGCCCGTGCCGCCGGAAATCAGGCGTGTATTCTTCAACCCGTGCTTTCGACGCAGAGAGCCCCCGATTTTTCGCGAAAAATCGTATCCCGCCGATCAGTCGAGAAATGCCTTTTCGACGACGTATTCCTTGGGCGAGGAATTTGCGCCTTCGCGCAGCCCATAGCCTTCGAGCATCTCTTTGATCTCAAGGTTAAAGGCCAGGTTGCCGCAGACCATCGCGCGGTCGGTTTCAGGCGCAAGCGGGGTCACGCCCAGATCGGCAAAGGCCTCGCCCGAGCGCATGAGATCGGTGATACGCCCCATCTTGGGGCTCTGCTCGCGGGTCGTGGTCGGATAATAGCGCAGCTTTTCGTGAAACCCTTCGCCAATCAGTTCCGCCAAAAGCTCGTTCTGTCGTATATCTTCGATCAGCTTGCGGCCATATTCCAGCTCGCCCACCTCGCGGCAGGTATGGGTGATGATGACCTCATCGTAATCCTCATAGGTCTGGGGATCACGCAACAGCGACGCAAACGGCGCAAAGCCGGTGCCAGTGGCGAAAAACCAGATCCGTTTGCCGGGCAAGAGCGCGTCATGCACCAGCGTGCCCACCGGCTTGGGGCGCAGGATGATCTCATCGCCGGGCTGGATATGTTGCAGCCGACTTGTCAGCGGGCCGTCCTGCACCTTGATGGAATAGAACTCCAACTCGTCATCCCAAGACGGCGAGGCGATGGAATAGGCGCGCAAAAGCGGTTTCTGGCGGCCGGTTTTCTCATCGGTCTGCATCAGGCCAATCATCACGAACTCGCCCGAGCGAAAGCGCAAAGAGGCGGGCCGCGTCACGCGGAAGGAAAATAGCCGGTCGGTCCAATGGGTGACTTCGGTCACTTTCTGCGCATCGGGCAGGGTGAGCGTTTTGGCCTGTTTTGCGGGAGCATCGGTCACGTGGGTCATCTCATTCATAGCTTCTTTTACCGGTCATATAGATCGGCACCTCTGCATAAACATTGATCTGTGTCAGGGGAAGGGCGGATAGCGTTTAGCCGCGCAGACGCGCCTGATAGTCATGCGCCTGCCAGTTGGCGCGGAAAATCCATTGCTCCTGCGGCTGGCGTTTGGCCAGGGCCTCCGAGATTTCGACCTCGTCAAAGCCAGAGCGGCGCGCCATCGCGTATTGATCGGCGATCACATGACCGCGCGCGCGCAACCGCCCGTCGTATCCCATAAGCCGCAATTGCCGCGCGATGGAAAAGCCGCGCCCATCGGCAGAGCCCGGAAAATCGACCCGGATCATCGTCACGCCGTCCAGACGGTCGGCAAGCTCGGCGGGGTTGGTGTCGGCCCCCAAATCAAACGCTGTCGTGGCGCTATCGGCCTCGGCAAGCGG
>CBDTZA010000055.1:0-8568 GCA_965364785.1 uncultured Roseovarius sp.
CGGCCTTGAAATGGGCTCGGTCTATGCCCGCCTTGGCACGCAGGTCACGGTCGTAGAATACCTTGACGCAATCACCCCCGGCATGGACGCCGAAGTGCAAAAGACCTTCCAGCGCATCCTGAAAAAGCAGGGCCTGACCTTTGTCATGGGTGCCGCCGTGCAATCGGTCGAGACGCTCAAGACCAAGGCCAAGGTCACCTACAAACTGCGCAAGACCGACAAGGAAGAAACCATCGACGCCGATATCGTGCTGCTGGCAACCGGTCGCAAACCCTATACCGACGGGCTTGGCCTGGCGGATCTGGGCGTCGAGATGACCGATCGCGGCCAGATCAAAACCGATGATCACTGGCAGACTTCGGTCAAGGGCATCTATGCCATCGGCGATGCGATTACCGGCCCGATGCTGGCCCATAAGGCCGAGGATGAGGGCATGGCCTGCGCCGAGGTGCTGGCGGGCAAACATGGCCATGTGAACTATGGCGTCATCCCCGGCGTGATCTACACCCACCCCGAGGTGGCCAATGTCGGCGAGACCGAAGAGAGCCTAAAAGAGGCGGGTCGCGCCTATAAGGTCGGCAAGTTTTCCTTCATGGGCAACGGGCGCGCCAAGGCGGTGTTTGCCGGCGATGGTTTTGTGAAAATCCTGGCCGACAAGGAAACCGACCGTATCCTGGGCGCGCATATCATCGGGCCCGGTGCGGGCGATCTGATCCACGAGGTCTGTGTCGCGATGGAGTTTGGCGCCAGCGCGCAGGATCTTGCCCTTACCTGCCACGCCCACCCGACCTATTCCGAAGCGGTGCGCGAAGCCGCCCTCGCCTGTGGCGACGGGGCCATTCACGCGTGAGCGCGACGGCGGGAAGGCCCCCGCTCGTTTCGGTCATCATTCCGGCCTATAAGGCGGCGGACAGCTTGCCCGCCGCCCTTGCATCCGTGGCCCGCTGCGGCTTGCCCGCCGATCAGATCGAGGTGGTAATCGCCCCTGATGACGGGCACGGCTATACCGATCTGCCGGATCATGGCCTGAACATTCAACACTGTGACAGCCACCATATCGCGACGGGGGCCGGGCCAGCACGCAACCGTGCTCTGGCCTGCGCGCGTGGCCGGATCATCGCCTTTCTTGATGCAGATGACACATGGGGACCGGGCTATCTGGCCGCGCTCGCCCCGCTTGCGCAACGCTACGGCGCGGCCTTTGGACAAACCCGCATCACCCTGGAAAACCAAACCATTCTGCACCTCCCTGAATCCGGCGCCGACAGCCTGACGATCACAGATATCGGCCGCACCGGAGCAAGCTTTCACCCGGTTGCAGAGCATGCCTTGGTTGGCCCGTTTGCCAACCGCCCCGCGCAGGATGTGCTGCATACCGTTGAGGTTCTGGCCCTTGCGGGGGGCGCCTGTCCGCTGGCCAAGGTGAGCTATAACCTGCATCTCGCGCCGCAAACCGCCACCTCGCATGACAGCTTTGCCACAAGGGTAGAGGCGGCCTATCACGCCCATATCACCGAGATTGAGGCGGGCCGGGCGCGTGTGCCAAAGGCCCATATCAACGCGGCGCGTGCCGCGTTTCAGGCCAAGGCCCAACTCAACGCGGATTATATCCGCGAGGGGCAAGGCCGTTATTTCTATCAATATATGGCACGCCGTCTGGCGGCCTGACGCTAGGCTGCCCCGTCAACCGGGAATCCCGCCTCGCGCAGCAACGCGTCAGAGGCGGTTTCCACCTCCTCCTCAAGACGCTTCATAAAGACCTCTTTACGAAGCCCGGCCTCGATCGGCTCAAGAAACTCGACCACAGCCACCCCCGGCTTGCGGTAAATCCCTCGCTTTGGCCAGAACACGCCGACATTGGTCGCCGCGGGCACACAGGTGACGCCCATTTGCTCGTAAAGCACACCAACGCCGATCTTGTAGGGCGCCGCGACTCCGGGGGCCACGCGCGTGCCTTGCGCGTAAATGATCAACTGCCCGGGCTTTTGCGCGCCGCGTGCAACATCCTGGGCCATCTTCTTGATCGCCGCCCCGCGCTTGCCACGATCCACTGCGACACAGCCGATCCGCATGCCATAAAGTCCAATCACTGGCGTCCAGAGGATTTCACGCTTCATGATGAAGCGCCCCGCCGGAAGTTCGCTGTAAATCAACAGGATATCAAGAAATGACTGATGCTTGGATGCGACAAGAACCTGCCCCCCGGGCGGCGTGCCGCGCACTTCGGTGCGCAGATTGACCATCCAGCGCGCGGTCCAGCGCACCCAATTGCAATAGGCCTTGCATCCCCGCACCGCGCCCTTGCGGCTAAGGATTGCGCCGGGCATGTAAAGCAGCCCGATCACCGGCAGCATCAGATACATTTGCCCGACAAAAACCAGCGAGCGAAGCCATTGCACCGCATATCTCATGGCATATCCTTTAGTGTTTTATGCGCCGCCGCACGGGTGGCAAAGTACGCCACCAAAGCGGCCAGCGGCGGGACCACAAGCGGCCAGAACCAATGCCAGCCCTGAAAGCCAAGCCCGGTCAGAAACCCGCCCTCGGGTTCCGCGCCCGGCAACATCAGAACCGCCAGACAGCCAAGCACCACCCCAAGCGCCGCACCGCCAAGCGCGCGCAGGGTGAAGCGGCGCACAAAGGCGCGGGCGATAAAGGTGTCGCGCGCACCCACAAGGCGCAGCACGCTGATCAGCTGGCTGTTGGCCGCCAGTGCCGCATTGGCCGCCAGCGTGATCATCGCCGCCACCGCCCCACCGATCAACACCAGCGACAGCCACCCCAGCAGGCGAAGCCGTTCAGCCGCGCGCACAAGCGGGCGCCGCCAGCGGGTGTGATCATCCAAGACCGCGCCCGGCACCTCGGCCGCCAGCCGCAGGCGCAGGCCCTCGGCGTCAAAACCCGCCCCGTCCTCGACCACCTCGATCAGTTGCGGAATAGGCAGCTGATCAATCGGCAGGTCCGGCCCGAACCACGGCGCCAAAAGCGCCGCCTCTTCCTCAGAGGTTAGCGCGCGCGCACTGGCCACGCCGGTGGTTGTCTCAAGCAGGCGCAACGCGGCCTGCGTCTGCGCGGCCATCTGCCCCTCGGGCGCGGAAATCCGGATTGTCGAGCTGCGCGCAAGCTCATTTCCCCAACGATCGGCAAGCCGGCCCGTGGCCAGCGACAATGCCAGAGCGAACACCGCCAGAAACCCCATCGCCGCCGCGCTGAACAGCGTTAGCCAGGCGGTAAAGCCGGTCGGCGGCACAACCCGGTCGGCCTGGGCATCGGCCAGCAGGAATTCGGTCACACGCGACAGATCAACCTTCACAGATCCGCCCCCGCCAATTGCAAACGCCGCGAGGCGATCCGCAGCACCCGCGCCTGAACCTGACTTTTGGCGGCCCGGATAAGCGCAAGGTCATGGGTCGCGATCATGATCGTCTTGCCCATGCGATTAAGCTCGATCAGCAGGCGCAACAGGCGCTGCGACATTTCCCAGTCAACATTGCCTGTCGGCTCATCCGCAAGCACCACATCGGGCGACATGATCACCGCGCGGGCCAGCGCGGCGCGCTGGCGCTCACCACCCGACAATTCCGGCGGCAGGGCCCCGGCACGTTCGTTCAGACCAACCCAGCCGGTCAGCTCTTTGAGATTGGCCGCCTCGGCCAAAAGATCACGCCCCGACACCATCAAAGGCAAGGCGATATTGTCGGACACGCTCAGGTGATCGAGAAACTTGCAATCCTGATGCACCACTCCGATCCGCCGTCGCGCCATGGCAATATCGTCCCGTTCCATTGCGCGCCGGTCCTGGCCGAAAAGCCGCACCTGCCCGGAGGTCGGCACAAGCGCGCCATAGCACAGCTTTAACAGAGTGGTCTTGCCCGCACCCGACGGCCCGGTCAGAAAGTGAAACGATCCGGGGCTCAGGCTTAGCGACACATCGCTCAGCAATTCACCCCCGCCATAGCTATAGGCCACGTTTTCAAGCTCGATCACGGCCGTCCCCTTAATCAACACAGTCCCTAAATGCCTCAGAGGTCACACATGTGCAATGATCCTTGCCGTGAATTCCTTTGCTCTTTTCCCAAAGCGCATAACAGCCTATGGTGTACGCTAATGATAGGTGCCGGATAACGGCGGCAGGATACAGGTGGCGGAATGCGGCTAATTTGCCCGAATTGCGGGGCGCAATATGAAGTGCCCGATGAGGTCATCCCGACCGGTGGGCGGGATGTGCAATGTTCCAATTGCGGTGACACGTGGTTTCAGCATCACCCAAGTAGCGCCCCGCCATCCGATGACGATGAGCAGGAGGAACCGCGCGCATGGGAGAAACCCCAAGCGGCATCCGCCCGCTCAGAGCCCGCCACCGAAGAAGACCTTGCGACAGAAGGCCCTGCGACAGAAGAGGCTGTCACCAAGCCGGATGAACCGGTCGAAAACGACGAGCACTCCCAACCCGAAGAGGCCACAGCGCCCCCCAAGCAGGCCCCCGATAGCCCGCCACCGCCGCCAACCCGCCGCACGGTTGATCCAGGCGTGGCAGATATCCTGCGCCAGGAGGCCAAGCACGAGCAACAGGTACGCACCGGCGAAAGCGCGGGCGGTCTGGAAACTCAGCCCGACCTTGGCCTTAACGATCCCCCCCTGGCCCCCGATGAGCAAAGCCAACAGGCGCGCGCCCGAATGGAACGCTTGCGCGGGGGCGCTCCTGCCCCCGGTGGGGTGACGCCCGAAGATGCCGATGAGCACCCCGACATTGATCCGTCGTCGCGGCGCAACCTTTTACCCGATATCGAGGAAATCAATTCCTCGCTCACCTCGATCAGTGACCGCGATGAACCGGTTGCCCCCCTGATCCCCGAAGACATGCCGCCCACCACGCGGCGCGGCGGATTTCGCACCGGGTTCCGGCTGTCGCTTTTGATCTTCGTCCTTGGCACACTGGCCTATGTCTTTGCCCCGCAGATCGCCCAGATGCTACCCGCGGTCGAGGCTCCCCTAAGCGGGTTTATCAACGCGGTTAACGCGGCGCGGCTTGGGTTGAATGATCTGATCGGCTCTGCCACCGGCTGGTTCTCGGATATGGCCGCCCCAGCTACGGGCGGATAATCCGGGGCTTTGGCGGGATACTATCCTTCAAGGGCTTAAAATTGAGCGCCAAAAAGGGATGCGTCCGCTGGCGGACATGCTATCCTTTGGCGGGAATCGGGTCATGCAGACACATTACTCACAAAACGTTTTCTTCTAACAACGTTGCCCGATCAGACCGATTAAAATGCCGACAATTGCCGTCGGCAGATATTCAATAAGGAGTTTATAATGAAATCCACCTGTTTAGCGATTGCCCTCACCGGCCTGACCCTGCCCGCCTTTGCGGTCGAGCTGGGTGACACCGACAAGGCAATCAAATTGGCGATCAACGAATGGACCGGTCAACAGATCACCACCCATGTCGCCGGCGACATGCTTGAGGCCGCAGGCTATAAGGTCGAGTATGTGCCGGTCGAATACGACGCCATGTTCCGCGAAATGATCAAGGACAATGTCGATGCCGCGCTTGAAATCTGGCGCGCCACGGCTGTGATCCGCTTTACCGATTACGTGAACTCGAAAGATATCATCGAAATCGGCGATCTCGGCATTTTGCCAAAAGAAGGCCTGGCCTATCCCGCCCATATGGAGGCCAAATGCCCCGGTCTGCCCAATTGGGAGGCTCTGCGCGATTGCGCCGATGCATTCGCCATCAATGGCACGGCCGAATTGCTGGACTACCCCGAAGACTGGGAAAGCCCCGGCGCCGATCTGATGACCGCGTTTGATTTGCCCTTCACCGCCACGCCGGCAGCCTCGGAAGAAGCGCTTGTTGATGCGCTGGTCAATGCCAGCAAAAATGAAACGCCGCTTCTGGCCACGTTCTGGACCCCGCATTGGGCGGTTGCCGCCTATGACCTGCGCTTTGTCGAAATGCCCGCAGGTGAGGCCGAGTGCTATGAAAACCCGGCATGGGGGTCAAACCCGAACGCGATTGGCGATTGCGACTTCGTAAGTACCGAGGTCGTCAAGGCCGTCGCCAAGGACTTCAAGCGCACATGGCCGGCCGCCTACAAGATTCTCGAGGCGTATCAGATCACCAACGAGCAGCAACAGGCGCTGATGGTCGAGGTCGAGCGTGACGGCCGCCCGGTGGCCGATGTTGCCGCCGACTGGATCGCCGCCAATGAAGAAAGCTGGCGCGCGATCGTCGACCCAGCCATTCAGTAAAATCTGAGGTGAAAAAGGTTGTCGGCCGCGCATATCTCTGCGCGGCCGATTGCATTTCAACGCGGCGCTTACCGCGCCCAATCCGGTCGGCCTAGAACCGCTCCAGCAACCGCTTGAGATAGTCGCGTTCGACATCGGGGCGCGCGCCCTCGCCAGAGCGGCGGCGAATTTCGTCAAGCAATTCGCGCGCCCGCCGATACACATCCTCGCCCTGCAACAGGTCATCCTGCGTGCCCGCCTGACGGCCCTGACCGGGGTTGCGGCCCAAGGGGTCTGACTGTTCATCGCCCGCCTGACCAAAGGCTTCGCCCTGCCCGCCGGGGTTTTGCTGTTCGGCCATCGCCTCGCCCATATTGCGCATGCCGTCGCGCAGCGCCTCCATCGCCTCGGCCTGATTGTCGATGGCCTCGGCCAGATCATCATTGCGCAGCGCCTGTTCGGCGCCCTGCATGGCCCGGCCGGCCCGCTCAAGTGCGTCACGCGCGGCCTCGCCTGCCTCTCCACCCAGTTGCGGCAGGCCCTGACTCTGGCGCTCTAATTCTTGGCGGAGAGCCTCTTGTCGCTCGGATAGCGATCCGGCCTGACCCTCGCCCGCCTGATCCTGCTCACCGTTACCTTGCCCGGGTTGCTCGCCACCCTCACCACCGCCCTGACCTTGCTGACCATCATGGCTCTGGCCGCGACCCTGACCGCCATTGCGGCCCTCATTGCCCTGCGACTGGCCCGCCTGAGCACCGGGGTTGAACTGTTCCTGCAAATCGCGGAACGCCTGATCCGACAGACCCTGTTGCTCGCGCAGCGTATCGGCAAGCCCCTCCATCGCCTCCTGACCCGGCGATTGGCCGGGTTGGCCTTGGGTGACCTGCATGTTTTCCATCATCTGCTGGAACTCTTCCAGCGCCTGTTGCGCCTCGGCCATACGGCCCTGTTCCATCAATTCCTGAATGCGGTCCATCATGTCCTGCAGATCCTGCTGGGTCATCTGCATGGTGTTCTCGGCGCTTTGCTGATCGCCCTGTTTGGGGTTTTCGCGCTGTGCCTGCTGCATCTTCTGGCGCAAGTAATCCTGCGTCGCATCGCGCAATTCCTGCATCAAGCGCGCGATTTCCTCTTCGCTGGCGTCGTTCTTCATGGCCTCGCTCAGGCGTTCCTGCGCCGCGCGCATCCGCTCTAGCGCGTCACCGACATCGCCATCCTCAAGCAACACACCCAGATCCCAGAGCGCCTTGGCAATCTCGTCTCGCTCGGACTCGTCAAGCCCATCCGTCGCCGTCATCGCCTCAAGCCGGCGCAGGATCACCCGCATCCGCAAATAGGCCGCCTCGGAGCGAAACAGGTTCGGTTTCGGCTTGTAGGACACCGCGCGCAACACCTGCGACACGCGGGGGGCATTCTGGCGCGACCAGAGCAGATCACGGCGCTGTTCGATCACCGCCGCCGCCAGCGGATTGAAGAACCGTCGCGCCGGAAGTGCCATCTGCATCGGCTCTGCCATGCCCTGTTGGTCAATCGCATCCTCGACCCGCACATCAAGCACCACCGGCAAATGCGCCCAGGGGTGCTCTGACAGGTTTTCGATCAGGGTTTCGCTAAACTCAGCCCGATCCCCGGCAATCGGCATAGGCAGGTCAATCTCGATCGGCGCGCGCGGCTCTGGGTCCACGGCAAGCCCATAACGGCGATCCACCTGCGCCAGATCAAGCGCGAACACCGCGCGCCCGCCAGTCACGCCGTAATCATCGCTGGCCTGAAACGGCAGGCTTATCTGCCCGTCAAAGGCGGTTTTCGCGCCCTCTTGCGACACGACAACCATCGGCGCCATATCGGGGCTCGCCTCGATCTGCCAGCGGCGCCCACCCGGCCCGTCGATGCGCAATTCGCCGCTCTGGCGGATCTCAAAGCGGTGCTCGGGATCAGTGGCAGCTCCGATATCTTGGGTGCGCTGAGACACGGTCTCGGCCAGGCTCAGCGCACCGACCTCACCATAAAACCGCAAGGTGATGCGGCTACCGACAGGCGCGCGCAATGCCTCATCCTGATCACTCAGATAAAGACTCGGCAGGCCGGTATAGGCGGGCGGTTCAATCCAGCCCTCCCATGTGGGCCCGCTGGCGAGCGCCGCACCGGTGCCGCCGCCCGGCACCATCTGCGCCACCGATCCGGCGCGCCAGACCGAGCCGAACAAAAGCGCCACCACCAGCCCCAAGAGGGCGATATAGCGCAAACCAAACGGGTCTTGCCGTGAGAGTTTCAAATCGGGTTCAACCGCGCGAGCCACTGCCGCGCGCGTCGTCATGCGCGCCTGATGCGCCC
>CBDTZA010000056.1:0-8556 GCA_965364785.1 uncultured Roseovarius sp.
CCTCGGCCGCGGTCAATGCCCTTGCGGCTGGTTTGCCGGAGGTGCGGGCATGAGATTTTTCGGCGAAAAATCTGGGTTTGGAGATGTGGCGCATGTCTGATCCATGGTTGCACATTGTCGGGATCGGCGAAGACGGAATGGACGGGCTTTTGCCCGCCACCCGCGCCATTGTCAAGGCGGCCGAGGTGATCGTCGGCGGCGAGCGTCATCATCAGCTTGCCGAAGGTATCAGTGCCGAGCGGGTCGCCTGGCCTTCGCCGTTTGATGCGCTTATCGACCTTTTGGCCGCGCACAAGGGGCGCCGGGTGGTGGTTCTGGCCACGGGCGATCCGTTGTGGTTTTCGGTTGGTGCGCGCATCGGGCGGGCGATGGGTCCGGGCGAGATCGTTTATCATCCGCAGATATCGGCGTTTCAGCTGGCCGCCGCGCGCATGGGCTGGAGCTTGCCGGATGTCGAGACGCTGACCGTGCATGGTCGCCCTGTCGAGCAGATGATTGCCTTTATCCAACCCGATGCGCGGCTGTTGATCCTGACCACCGGGGCCGAGACACCCGCACAGATCGCGCGGTTCCTGAGTGAGCGCGGCTTTGGTCAGTCGCGGATGAGCGTGCTGGCCAATATGGGTGGCAAGGACGAGGCGCGGTTTGATGGGTTTGCCGAAAGCTGGGCCCATATGGTGCCGCCGTTCAACACGCTGGCGGTCGAATGTCTGGCCGCGCCGGACGCTGCGCTTTTGCCGCGCGTGCCGGGACTGGCCGATCATCTGTTTCAGCATGACGGCACCATGACCAAGCAAGAGGTCCGGGCCGCCACCCTGGCCAAGCTGATGCCGATGCGTGGTGCGCTGCTCTGGGATATCGGCACGGGCTGCGGGTCGGTCGCCGTCGAGTGGATGCGCGGGGCGCGCTATGCCCGCGCCGTGGGTATAGAGCCGCGCGCGGACCGGCGCGCGATGGCAGCGGCGAATGCGTTGGCACTTGGTGTGCCCAAGCTGGAACTGATCGAGGGGCGTGTGCCCGAGGCGCTTGAAGGGCTGGAGGCGCCTGATGCGGTCTTTATCGGCGGTGGTCTGTCAGAGGCGGTGTTTCAGGCGGCCTGGGCGGCGCTGCGCCCTTTAGGGCGGCTGGTTTGCAATGCTGTGACGCTGGAAAGCGAGGCGTTGATTTTTGAGTTGCACAAACGCCACGGCGGGCAATTGGTCAAGCTTCAGGTGCATCGCGCCGAGCCGGTGGGCCGTCTGACCGGTTGGCGCCCGCTGATGCCGGTCACGCAATGGAGCCTGATCAAGCGATGACTGGCGCATGGCAGGGTGCTTGGCGGGTTTCGGATTCGAGTATTTTTGGAACGATGAAAGACGGGTCTGCACATGGTCGGTAAGCTATATGGTGTGGGCCTTGGGCCGGGCGATCCGGAGTTGATGACGCTGAGGGCGCACCGACTTATTTTGGCGGCAAAGGTGGTGGCCTATCCGACGCTTGCGGGTGGCGACAGTTTTGCGCGTTCGATTGCGGCGGATGTGATCCCGAAGGGGGCGCGGGAAATCGTCATGGATGTGCCGATGAGCACCGCGCGCGCGCCTGCGCAGGCGGCCTATGATGCGGGCGCGGCCGAGATTGCAGCGGCGCTTGAGGCGGGTGAGGATGTGGTGTGCCTCTGTGAGGGCGACCCGTTTTTCTATGGTTCGTTCATGTATCTTTTTGCACGTCTCAATGCACGGTTTGAGGTTGAGGTGGTTCCGGGTGTCACCTCGATCACCACCTGTGCGGCGCGCGCGGGTCTGCCGCTGGCGGCGCGCAACGAGCGGCTGACCGTGCTGCCCGGGCCCTTGCCCGAGGCCGAATTGCGCGCCCGGATTGAAGGTGCGGAAAGCGTCGCCATCATGAAGGTGGGCCGTCACATGGCCAAGATCCGCGGTGTGATTGACAAACTCGGCCTCACATCGCGCGCGGTTTATGTGGAACGCGCGAGCCTGCCGCAGGAAGTGGTCTGCCCGCTGGCGGAGGCGCCTGAAACGGCACCATATTTTTCTATGATATTACTCACGAAAGGGGCCGATCCATGGCTGTGAAACCTGTTGTTCTGGCGCTGAGCCGGTCGGGTGAGGACACTGCGCATCGCGTGGCCAAATTGATCGGCGCGCAGGTGCATGGCCGCGAAGGGCGCGTGGCATCGGCGGATGCGTTCTTTCCCAATGCGCTTGATCATGCGCGCGATCTGTTTGCCGCCGGCGTGCCGGTTGTGGGCGTCTGCGCCAGTGGCATCCTCATTCGTGCGGTGGCGCCGCTGTTGTCGGATAAACGGGTCGAGCCGCCGGTCGTGTCGGTCTCGGATGACGGCGCGGTCGTGGTGCCGCTTTTGGGCGGGCATCGCGGGGCCAATCGCCTTGCGGCCGAGATTGCGGCGGGGTTTGGCGGCGTGGCGGCGGTGACCACGGCGGGCGATGTGGCCATGGGCGTGGCGCTTGATGCGCCGCCTTTGGGCTATCGGTTGGCCAACCCCGAGGATGCCAAGGCGGCGATGGCTTTGATGCTGGCGGGCAAGGGCCTGCGCCTGACCGGTGAGCCGATTTTTGACGTCGCGGATACCGGCGGCGCGGTCGAGCTGATCGTGAGCGAGGCGCCCCAGCAAGGCGGCGAAGAGCGGCTGGTGTATCACCCGCAGCGCTTTGCGCTTGGGCTTGGCTGTGCGCGCGGCTGTGACGTTGAGGAGATGTGGGCGCTGGTCTTGGGCGCCCTTGCGCAGGCGGGAATTGCGCCGGGGGCTGTGGCCTGTGTCGCCTCGATTGACCTTAAGGCCGATGAGGGCGCGATGAACGAGGTAGCGCGTCGTCTGGGCGTGCCGTTCCGCCTTTTCACCGCCGCCGAGCTTGAGGTTCACGCGCCCCGGCTTGCCAACCCGTCCGAGGTGGTTTTTGCCGAGGTCGGTTGTCATGGGGTGTGCGAAGGGGCGGCTTTGGCCGTGGGCGGTGATCTGGTCGTTGAGAAACGCAAAACTGCCAATGCCACCTGCGCGCTGACCCGCAGTGCCGTGCCGATTACCGATATGCCGGGCCGCGCGCGCGGTCAGCTGTCGGTCGTGGGTATCGGCCCCGGACAGGCGGCCTGGCGCACGCCCGAGGTCAGCCAGCTTGTGGCCGAGGCCGAGGAACTAGTGGGCTATGGCCTTTATATCGACCTGCTGGGGCCGCTTGCGGCGGGCAAGGCGCGGTCGGATTTTCCGCTTGGCGGGGAAGAGGCGCGCTGTCGCTATGCGCTGGAACAGGCCGCGCTTGGCAAGAATGTCGCGCTGGTCTGTTCGGGCGATGCCGGGATTTACGCCATGGGCGCGCTCGTGTTTGAATTGCTGGATCGTGGCCCCGAAGAGCATGGCGTCAGCGATGCCGCGCGGCGCGTCAACGTGGTCTGTTCGCCCGGCGTATCGGCCCTGCAAGGGGCGGCGGCGCGGGCCGGGGCACCTTTGGGGCATGACTTCTGTACCATCTCGCTGAGCGATCTTTTGACGCCGCGCGACGATATCATCCGGCGCCTTCATGCCGCCGCCGAGGGCGATTTTGTGATCGCCTTTTACAATCCGGTGTCAAAGACCCGACGTACGCTTCTGGCCGAGGCGCGCGATATTTTGCTGAAGCATCGCCCGGCCGACACCCCGGTAATGCTGGCAAGCTCGCTCGGGCGGCCAGAGGAATTCATCCGCTACCGGCGGCTCGATGAGTTGCAGGTTGACGAGGTCGATATGCTGACTGTGGTTCTGATCGGGTCAAGCAATTCGCGACTTGCCCAGTTGGGCGAGGGGCCGCGCATGTTCACGCCGCGTGGCTATGCCCGCAAGATTGACGGTGATCTGGCGCAGGCGCGCGCAGCCAAAAACACAGGGAACGCATAGGAATGACGGTTTATTTTATTGGCGCCGGGCCGGGCGATCCGGAGCTTTTGACCCTCAAGGCGGCGCGGGTGATTGGCGCGTGTCCGGTTTGCCTTTATGCCGGAAGCCTTGTGCCGCCTCAGGTGGTGGAGTGCGCGCCCGAGGGGGCATTGGTGATGGACACGGCGCCGATGACGCTGGATGAAACCCACGGCGTGATCGTGGCCTCGCATGCCAAGGGGATGGATGTGGCGCGGGTGCATTCCGGTGATCCGTCGCTATACGGCGCGATTGCCGAACAGATCCGACGGTTGCGCGCCGATGGCATCGACTATCAGATCATCCCCGGCGTGCCCGCCTATGCGGCGGCGGCGGCGGCTTTGGGGCAGGAATTGACTGTGCCGGAAATTGCGCAATCCATTGTTCTGACGCGGGTGTCGATGAAATCCACTTCGATGCCCGAGGGCGAGACGCTTGAGAATTTCGCGCGCACCGGCACCACGCTGGCGATCCATCTTGGGGTGCGCAACCTGCGTGAAATTCACCGGGTTCTGGCGCCCTATTATGGCGAGGATTGCCCGGTGGTGGTCGCCTACCGTGTCGGCTGGCCGGATCAGATGTTCATCCGTGGCACGTTGGGCGATATTCATGCCAAGGTGCGGGCGCAAAAGATCACCCGGACGGCGTTGATCCTGGTCGGCAAGGTGCTGGGTGAGATCAGCGATTTCAAGGAAAGTGCGCTTTATGATCCGGCAGTGCCACATGTGCTGCGCCCCAAAGCATCGGCATCGGTGTAGCGCCGCACTCCGGTCCGGCGATCACGCGACCAGCGGCTCAATCGCGGCGGCGATGCGTGCGCTTGCGGCGTCGGGGACGGGCAGGATCGGGCGCGGGGGGCGCGCGTCGGTGAGCGAGAGCATATGCGCGGCGCCGTAGATCACCCGCAGACTGCCGAATTCCTTGAACAGCGCCCAGAGCGGCGCGAACTGGGCGTCGATCTGCATGGCCTTTTCGGTCTCGCCCGCCTGCGCTGCGCGCGCCATGGCCAGTGAGGGGATGGGAAATAGCCCTGCCACGACGCTGAACCAGCTATCGGCCCCGGCCAAAAGCGCCTTTGCCGCGCACCAATCGCCGCTATAGCCAAGCGTGAAGGGCCCGGCGAGATTGGCGCGCAGCACTGCCAGATCTTCTGCGATGGTGCCTTGCGCGGGCTCGGGGTTTTTCAGAGCAACGATATTGGGGACATCGGCCAGTCGGGACAAGAGAGGCAGGCCAAATTGAAAATGCGTCGTCGAGGGGTTGTTATAGATGCAGAGCGGCAGGTCGGTGGCCGCCGCCACGCTTTGGAAGTGCTGATAGGCCTCATCCTGGGTGAGCGGCATGTAGGAGATGGGCGCCAGCAAAAGCCCCTGTGCCCCGGCCTGTTGCGCGTCGCGGGCAAGGGCGCAGGTCTCATCGGTGCGCAGCGCGCCGATGCCTGCCAGAATGGGCAGTCGGCCCGCAGCCTGAGCCACGCCTGCGTCAATCGCGCGGCGGCGCTCGGACCGGCTCAGATAGGCATAGATGCCGGTGCTGCCGAGAACGCAGATCGAATCGACCCCCGCCGTCGCGCCGCGTTCAATCAGCGCCGCAAGGGCATCGGTATCGACCACGCCGACCTCGCTCGCCGGGGTGAGCGGAAAGGCCGATAGCCCGGCGAATAAGGTGGATTGTGTCATCTATTGCAGTTCGCCAAAGGCCGCTTGCAGGCGCTCGACCGCCTCGGCGACGCGGGCGCGCGGGGTGGCGATGTTGAAGCGCAGATAGCCCTCGCCACCGGTGCCAAAGGTGGAACCGTGATTGGCGACGATGCGCGCGGTCTTTTCAACGCGGGTGGTGAATTCATCCTGCGCCATGCCGGTGCCGGCGAAATCAATCCATGTCAGGTAGGTGGATTCCAGCGTCATCGCGGTTACACCCGGAATGGCGTTCATGCCATCCTCGAAAAGCTGGCGATTGCCATTAAGATAGGTGCAAAGGTCATCGACCCAGGCCGCGCCCTCGGGGGAATAGGCGGCCTCTGACATGAACAGGCCAAAGGAGTTCGGCGAGATCCCCATTGCCGCCATCCGCGTGCCAAAGCGGGCGCGCAGGGCCGGATCGGGGATGATCACATTACCCGCATGCGCGCCGGCGATGTTAAAGGTCTTGGTGGTGGCGGTCATCATCACAAGCCGGTCGGTGATCGTCTGGTCGACAAGCGCCATGGCGGTGTGCGTGTGGCCGGGCATCACCAGATCGTGGTGGATTTCATCCGAGACCAGAATAAGGTCATGGCGTTTGGCGAAATCGGCCACGCCCTGAAGCTCTTCGCGGGTCCAGACCCGGCCACCGGGATTGTGCGGCGAGCACAGGATGACCATTTTCTCATTGCCGGTCATCATGGCGTCATAAGCGGCGAAATCCATTTCATAGCGGCCCTCGCGGGTCATAAGCGGGCATTCGACCACCTGCCGACCGGCGGCTTTGATGACGCGCGCAAAGGCATGGTAAACGGGGGTGAAAAGCACAACCCCATCGCCCGGCACGGTAAAGCTGTCGACGCACATCGCGGTGCCGTTCACCAGGCCATGGGTGGTAAAAATCCACGAAGGGTCAATCGTCCAGCCGTGGCGGGTGTCCATCCACCACTGGATTGCGGCGCGGTATCCGGCGTCGTCGCCATAATAGCCGTAAACGCCATGATTCAGCATCTTGGCAATCGCGTCCGAGACGCAGTGCGGCGGGCGGAAATCCATATCGGCAACCCACATCGGGATGCCGTCATCGGGAGAGACGCCATATTTGGCCTGCATCATATCCCACTTGTCCGAATGGGTGCCGCAGCGGTCGATCATCTCATCGAAAGTCATCTGTCTCTCCGGTTGTACATTTGGTCGGCAGGCTAGCGGATTGCAAGACATGCGCAAGGGGCGTTGCAGATTGGCGAGGCATATCCTAAATGAGCGTCATGAAACGGCCAATTCTCATCCACCCCGACCCGCGCCTGAAAAAGGTATGCATGCCCGTTGCTGATGTGACGGACGCGTTGCGACAGCTATCCAGAGATATGCTGGAAACCATGTATGACGCGCCGGGGATCGGTCTTGCCGCGCCGCAGGTGGGGGTGCTTGAGCGATTGATCGTGCTGGATTGCGTGAAGGGCGACACTGAAACCCCGCGTCCGATGGTGATGATCAACCCCGAGGTCGTGGCGGTGTCCGATGAGACCAACGTCTATGAAGAGGGCTGTTTGTCGATCCCGGAACAATATGGCGAAGTGACTCGCCCCAAAGAGGTCGAGGTGCGCTGGATGGATATGGATGGAAACGAGCATTCAGAGGGCTTTGACGCGCTCTGGGCGACCTGCGTGCAGCATGAGATCGACCATCTTGATGGCAAGCTGTTCATTGATTACCTCGGCGCGATGAAGCGGCAGATGATCACCCGCCGGATGCAAAAGCTGAAGCGCGAAATGGCGCGGGGCTAGCGCGGTGACTGTGCGCCCCTGTCTGCTCTGGCCTGACAAGCGGTTGCGCAGCGTTGCGGCGCCGGTCGATTTGATCGACGACGAGGTGCGCGGCCATTGGGCCGATATGATCGACACGATGGAGGCGATGCCGGGCGTTGGCCTTGCCGCCGTGCAGATCGGCGTGATGCGCGCGCTTGCCGTGGTCGATGCCAGCGAGACGCGCGGCAAGGCGGTGCGGATGGCCAATCCGAAGGTGCTTCACGCCAGCGTGCAGTTGCGCCCCCATGCTGAGGCCAGCCCGAACCTGCCCGGTATGTCGGGTTTGATCGCGCGGCCCCGCGCGGTGACGGTGCAGTTTCTCAATGAGGCGGGCGAGGTGGAAGATCGCGATTTTGTCGGGCTCTGGGCGACCAGCGTGCAGCATCAGATCGACCACCTTGCGGGGCGGATGTATTTCGACCGGTTGAGTAAGGTCAAGCGGGACATGCTTTTGCGCCGCGCGCGCAAGCTGGGCTAAGCCGCTGTCGGCACGCTTGGGGCAGGTCGCGGCGATTTGAGTATTTTTGGAACGATGAAAGGGGCGGTCATGCGTGTGATTTTCATGGGGACGCCCGAGTTTTCCGTGCCGGTGCTTGAGGCATTGGTCACGGCGGGCCATGAGGTTGTCGCGGTGTATTGCCAGCCGCCTAGGCCTGCCGGGCGCGGCAAGAAAGAGCGCCCCTCGCCTGTGCAGGCGTGCGCCGAAGGTCTTGGGCTTGCGGTGCGTCATCCCGTGAGCCTGCGCAGTGAGGCCGAGGCCGAGGCCTTTGGCGCGCTCAACGCCGATGTGGCGGTGGTGGTGGCCTATGGGTTGATCCTGCCCAAAGCGATTTTGGACGCGCCGGGGCGGGGATGTCTGAACATTCATGCAAGCCTTTTGCCGCGCTGGCGCGGGGCTGCGCCTATTCATCGTGCGATCATGGCGGGGGATCAGCAGACCGGCATTTGCATCATGCAGATGGAGACGGGTCTTGATACCGGGCCGGTATTGTTGCGTGAGGCGACAGATATCGGCGCGCAGGAGGTCACGGGCGGGTTGCATGACCGTCTGTCCACGATGGGCGCGCGGCTTATTGTTGAGGCACTGGAGCGGCTTGATGGGCTAGAGGCCGCGCCGCAACCCGAGGCGAGCGTGACTTATGCCGCCAAGATCGACAAGGCCGAG
>CBDTZA010000057.1:0-8536 GCA_965364785.1 uncultured Roseovarius sp.
CGATCACAACCGTGGGCGCAAACACAAGCAGGATCGCCGCCAGCCCAACAAAATAGACCAACCCGCCCAAAACGACGGCCAGCACGACATTTGTGCCCATCGCGCTCACCCAATAGCGCCAGCCGGCGCGCATCAGGCCAAGCGGCAGCCGGTTTTCCAGAAAGAACAGATAGGACGGCCCCAGCACGAACAGAACAAAGGGATTGCGGTAAAGCCGGTATTTCAGCTGTCCAAAGCGGGACAGGTTTTGATATTCGCTGACTGTCAGGGTCATGACGTCGCCCATGCCACGCTTGTCCAGGTTCCCGGCAGAGGCGTGATGCACCGCATGGGTGCGCCGCCAGACATCATAGGGCGTAACAGTCACCACACCCAAGGCCCGCCCGATCCAGTCATTCAGCAAACGGTTTCTAAAGAACGATCCGTGACCACAGTCATGCTGAATAACAAACAGGCGCACAAGGAAAAGGCCGTTGAAAATCGACAGGGCCGCAGCAAGAAGGTAGCTGAACGACAGGCACCAGAGGGCAAGCGCCCAAATCGCCAGAAACGGAATCAGCGTCACGAAAAGCTCAAACACGCTTCGTGCATGCGATGGCTCGCGGTAATTGGCAAGAATGCGGACCCAAAGACGGGCATCCTCGGTGTCTGGCGCCGCGACAGCCTGTTCTTGGGCCGGGGTGACAGCAGTTGACATCAGGTTCTGAACCAAAGCGGATATCCCTTAGCGTTTGGGCTGCGACGTCGCAGCCAACGTCGGTTGCGGATCGGCCAAACTCTGGGCCTCGTCGGACGCCTCGCGCTCAAGGCGGGCATTGCGCAGCGTCAGCGTCTTCGCATTCCGCAAAGTCGCTTCGTCATCAATAATGCCTTTTGCCACTCTGGCGGTGCTGTCAGCCTTGGTTTCGGCTTTCGACAGGCCGAGCAGGGTTTCTTTGGTCAACAACAGTGCACACCTCCAATGGGCTATGGGGAAACGATGGCGACAGGGCCGCACATCGAGGTTAGTCCAACCGCATTCCGGGCAACGTATAGCCGATCAACAGCCAAGAAGACATACTTACCCGACAAACCATGATGCTTGCTATTTTGGAATTGACGTAAAGACAAGCATAACATGTGTTTTGGCGCTCTCAAGTCTTGCACATTACGGTGAAATAGCGCCTTTTGGGCCGGTTTCCTGAGGCTATTTTGACGCAACCCGACAGCTCTTTATCGACTGGCCAAGCGATCCAATCCGTCAAATGACCCGGATCACATCCTTGTCAATCGCAAGCATATAGCCGTGCCGGGCAATATTTTTGACCAAAAGTTCGCTCACAAGCTGATTTCCTAGAGTATCTCGCAGGCGCTTGATCCGGGTGGCGCCGGCCGCTTCCTCACAATCAGACGCGTTGCGCCCCGATATCACGCCCTCGATCTCGGCCCCGGTCATGACATCGTCATCCATCCGCGCCTCGGCGAGAACCGACAGGGTTTCCATCGCCGCATCGGTAAGCTTGAACCCCATATTATTGAGATACACGGTTTTCTCTTCACGGCTGATCAACAGCGAACTCACCTGAATACCAGAGCGTTCGATCTGGGCCATACGCCGGTTAAGCGTGATCAGCATCACCAGAAACACAAGCGCCGATACCAAAAGAGCGGTGGCAAAGACCAGCAGAACGAAGATCACCATGCGATAGCTGGTCAGGGTTTCGGAAAACGCCGTACCCGAGAGGGCGAGGATTTCCAAAAGCTTGATATCGTTGCGCGCAGTCAGCGCATCGTTTTCGACAAATATCCGCTCGACCCGCGCGTTGAACGCATTGGCGTCCGGCAGGTTGAGAAACAAAAACACCGCTGCAATCGTCAGGATCGCAACGATGGCCATTACGCCAAGAATAACAACCCGGTTGCCCGACCGTCGTGCATCGGTGGCTGTGCTGGTCAATCCCCGCACGGGCACCCCCTTTTTTTACCCAACCTACTTTTCCTTCTTCGACAGCACCTTGAGGAGCTTAAGCCCCTTGCTCGCCAGTTGCGCGCGCAACGCCGCATCCGCCGATGAGCACGGCGCATTGACGGTGGTGACATCATAATAAAGCTCAAGCGGTTTGTCCCGCTTGGCCTTGTACTCGATCTGACAGGCCGCCTGCGCGCCGCTGGCGGCGAAGGCAAGGCCAATGACCATAAGAGTGATCTGTGTGAACTGTTTCATGCGGGCAAGATGCGCCCAACCCCACGGCTATTCAATAACCTGTGACGTGAAATGAACCGAAAACCGGCTGTTATCTGATAACATCGGGGCGTTATTGCCTGTCTGAACGGGTTGACCCCATCTTCAGTACATCGCGAACGGTCATGCAGGCCGACGCTTTGACATCACTGTCGTAAAACCTGAAAGGAAAGATCATGCACCGCAAGTTTATCGCAATCGTCCTGGGCGCCGCCCTCGCAGTTACCGGCCTCAGCACCACACCAGTGCGCGCGGGTGATCGCGGCGACACCGCCGCCATCATTGCAGGCGTGGCCGCCCTTGCCATCATCGGTGCTGCCGTTTCCAATGACCGCAAACATGACCGCCGCAAGGATTACGTCACCCGCGGCAATGGTCATCACTACAAGAACCAGAACCGCCGCTATCAGCAAAAGCGCTATTACCGCCAGGAACGTCGCCACCAGCGGCGCCACAGCTATAACCGTGGTCACCGGACACACCAGGGCTATGACAACCGTGGTCACCGGACACAGCGGGGTTATGACAACCGTGGCCACCGGGCACAGCAGAACGCAAACCGGGGCTATAACCGTTACACGCCGCAAGCGCAGCATCGCCGCGATCATAACGGCAGATAATCAACCAATCCCGGCCACCGGCACATCCCGACATAGGAGAATATGATGTTTAACAAGTTCACATCTGCCCTGATGATTGGTGCGCTTGCCCTAAGCACCATTGCAACCACACCGGCCATGGCGCGTGACCGCAACAACAATGCCCGCCTGATCGCTGGCATCGCGGCCCTGGCAATTGTCGGGGTGGCGGTTGCTAGTAGCAGCAAAAGCCGCAATGACGGATATGTCGGGCAGGATCAGCGCTATGGGTCCAATGACCGCAATGACGGATATGATCGCGGTCGTGATCAGCGCTACGATCAGGGCCGCAGTTTCGGCCAAACACGCAATCAGGGCTATGGCTATGCACAACCCGCAACCCTTCCGGGGGCGTGCCGGGTGCATGCGGGCAACCGCTCTGGCTATTCCGGGCGTTGCCTGAGCAATAGCTATGGGGACTATAATGCCCTGCCGCGCGACTGCGAGGTTCATGTCGGCGGGCGTCACCGAACTGTCTATCGTGACAGTTGCCTGAACCAATATGGCTATTACTGATCCCGAACGGGATTGATCCGGTAAGACGGGGCAAAGGGAAGGGGCGCGCCTCTTCCCTTTGCATTTGTAGGTGCGCTATGCGATCTGGTGCCATGTCCGGCCCCGATTACACCCATGAAACCCTTGCCCTGTCTCAGGGCTATTCCCTGATCGCCGGGGTCGATGAGGTGGGGCGCGGCCCGCTTGCCGGGCCGGTGACCGCAGCGGCCGTGATCCTTGACCCCGACCATATTCCGGCGGGCCTTGACGATTCAAAGAAACTTAGCCCGAAACGCCGCGCCGCGCTTTATGACGAACTACTGTCATGCGCCGATGTGTCGGTGGCCCATGCCAGCGTCGAAGAGATTGACGCAATCAATATCCTGCGCGCCTCGCATCTGGCGATGGAGCGCGCGGTTATGGGTTTGCGGCAAACCCCCGACATGGCGTTGATTGACGGCAACCTTATTCCGCGCGGTCTTACCATTCCGGCGCAGGCGATCATCAAGGGTGACGCGGCCTCGGTCTCGATTGCGGCGGCGTCCATTGTGGCAAAAATAACGCGCGATCGCATCATGTGGGACTTGGCGCAACAGTTTCCGGGCTATGGCTGGGAGACAAACGCCGGTTACCCGTCAAAAGGCCACAAAGCGGCGCTTCTAAATCTCGGGGTGACCCCACACCATAGACGTTCATTCAAGCCCGTACACAACATGTTGTATCAAGAAAAATAACTAACCCACTGATTCAAAAAAGAAATTGACGGCGAATCAGCTTTGACTCATCTTTGACCTCAACAACCAGAGCGCACAAAGCGCCGGGACAGAGGCAGAAAATGAAGACGATGACCAAAGCAAAAGGGGCGCCCGCGCTCCCTCTCAATACGATTATTGCCGGTGAATGCATCGAGGTTATGAACAGCCTTCCCGAGGCCAGTGTCGACCTGATCTTTGCCGACCCGCCCTATAATCTTCAGCTCAAGGGCGACCTGCATCGCCCTGACAATAGCCAGGTGGACGCAGTTGACGACGCCTGGGATCAGTTTTCCTCATTCGCCGCCTACGACAGATTTACCCAAGACTGGCTCAAGGCGGCGCGCCGATTACTCAAACCCACAGGGGCAATTTGGGTAATCGGTTCTTATCACAACATCTTTCGGGTCGGCGCCACGTTACAAGACCAGGGCTTTTGGATCCTGAATGATGTGGTCTGGCGCAAATCCAATCCGATGCCGAATTTCCGTGGCAAGCGTCTGACAAATGCCCATGAAACGATGATCTGGGCCAGCAAAGAAGAAGGTGGCAAATACACCTTCAACTATGAAGCCCTCAAATCGCTGAACGACGGCATCCAGATGCGCAGCGACTGGGTTCTGCCGATCTGCACCGGGCATGAGCGTCTCAAGGATGAGAACGGCGACAAGGCCCACCCCACCCAAAAACCCGAGAGCCTTTTGCACCGCATTCTGGTTGGCTCCACCAACCCCGGCGATGTCGTGCTGGATCCGTTCTTTGGCACCGGCACCACCGGTGCTGTGGCCAAGATGCTGGGCCGCGATTATATCGGGATTGAACGCGAGGCGGCCTATCGCAAGGTGGCCGAAAAGCGCCTTGGCAACACCCGCAAGTTTGACCGCGAAGCATTGCGCGTCTCGACCTCGAAACGCGCCGAGCCGCGCGTGCCCTTTGGCCAGCTGGTCGAACGCGGCATGCTGCGCCCCGGCGAAGAATTGCTGAGCATGAACGGCCGCCACAAGGCCAAGGTGCGCGCCGATGGCACGCTGATCGGCGATGACGTCAAAGGCAGCATCCATCAGGTCGGGGCCCATCTTGAAGGCGCCCCAAGCTGTAACGGCTGGACCTATTGGTGCTTTAAACGCGATGGCAAAACCGTGCCGATCGACCTTTTGCGCCAACAGATCCGTGCCGAAATGTCAGAGCGCCCGAACTAAACCTCACAGAACACCGCCAGTGCCTGAGACCTGACTGATCAGGCACTCTCTACCTGCCCCGCCGCTCTGGCGGGGCCTTTTTCGTTTTGAAATACATGTAAAATGCTGGTTTAGATCTCTGATCTGGCTCGTTAACACCCCTCTGGCCCTCTGGCCCTCGCGGCCCTGCAGTGCCTGACGTGCCATTTGTGCAAGCTTCTGCCTCACAATCCCCACTTGCCCAGAGGTCTTTGTGCTGTTACGTCTTTTGCAAATCCGTTGGGGTGCCTGCTTGTCAGGCTGAGAGGCGACAAGCCAACCCATCGAACCTGATCCGGTTGATACCGGCGTAGGAAACGGAAATGCCATGGCCCGCCAATGCCAGATCAGGCCCTTTCCGTTTCCGAGATGATCGGAAAGAAAGGCTGCCACATGACCACGCCCACAGCATTGACAATCGCAGGATCCGACAGCGGCGGCGGCGCGGGCATTCAGGCCGATCTCAAGACCTTTTCGGCGCTTGGCGTCTTTGGCACCAGCGCGATCACTGCCGTCACGGCACAAAACACCTGTGATGTTACCGATGTTTTCGCAATCCCGAACGCCACCATCGCAGCCCAGATTACGGCGGTTTTAGACGATATCAGGGTAGATGCGATCAAGATCGGCATGCTGGGCTCGCCCTCGCTTATCGAAACCGTGGCCGAGGCATTGCGGGGATTTGCCGGGCCAGTGGTGCTTGACCCGGTGATGGTGGCAAAATCCGGTGCGCGGCTTTTGCCCGAGGCCGCCCGCAGCGCCTTGATCCGGCATCTTTTACCGCGCGCCGACCTTTTGACCCCGAATCTGCCCGAGGCCGCAAGCCTCTTGGGCCTGCCCGAGGCTGTCACCAACGACGAGATGAAGGATCAGGCCAACCGGTTGCGCGCGATGGGGGCCAAGGCGGTCCTGATGAAGGGCGGGCATGGCAAGGGCGACATCTGCACCGATTGGCTATTGGCCGATGAGATGGTGCGGCTTGACGCGCCCCGCATCGCCACGCGCAACACCCACGGCACCGGCTGTTCGATGTCATCCGCCATCGCCGCCGGTCTGGCCAAAGGGATGCCCTTGGCCCAAGCGGTTGAGCGTGCGCATCACTGGCTTCACCGCGCGATTGTCGCCGCTGATAGCCTTGAGATTGGTCATGGCCATGGGCCGGTGCATCATTTCCACGAGGTCTGGAAATGAAAACGCCCGTGATCATTCGCGGCGCCGGTGTTGTCGGGCTTTGCGTCGCCTCCGAACTGTGCGCGCGGGGCGTGGCGGTCACCTTGCGTGACCCCGCCCCCGGCCCCGGCCCACAGGCCTGTTCGTGGTGGGCCGGCGGCATGCTGGCCCCGTTCTGCGAAGGCTACACCGCCGAAGAGCCGGTCGTGCGCTTGGGTCAAGAGGCCGCCGATTGGTGGCAGGCCCACGGCGCGACCGTGCATCGCAACGGATCGCTGGTTGTGACCCTCGCGCGGGACCGGGCCGAGCTATCGCAATTTGGCCGTCGCACCAGTGGTCATGAAACGATATCAGGCACAGATTTGGCCGAGTTAGAGCCGCTTTTTGCCGATAACTTTGAGCGCGCACTGTTCTTCAAGGACGAGGCGCATATCAATCCGCGCCAGTCGCTGACCAACCTGCGCGCGCGCCTTATCAAGGAGGGCGTGACGTTTGAGCAGAGTGATGAGGCGCCGACCACCCCGAACGTGATCGACTGTCGCGGGCTGGCGGCGCGTGACACCCTTAAAGACCTACGCGGCGTCAAGGGCGAGATGGTGATCCTGCGCGCGCCCGACCTTGTGCTGTCGCGTCCGATCCGTCTTTTGCATCCACGCTTTCCACTTTATATCGTGCCGCGCGGGGATGGGGTGTTCATGCTGGGCGCCACCCAGATCGAAAGCGGCGAACGCGGGCGCGCCTCGGTTCGCTCGGTGATGGAATTGCTGTCGGCCGCCTATGCGCTTCACCCCGCTTTTGGCGAGGCCGAACTTTTGGAAATTGGCACCGATGCGCGCCCTGCCTTTGCCGACAACCTGCCGCGCATTCGCAGGCGCGGCGGCACGATCTATGTGAACGGGCTATTCCGGCATGGGTTTCTTTTGTCGCCAGCATTGGCGCGGATGGTGGCGGAGTTGGTGCTGAAAGGTCAAATACCGGAGGTGATGGATGAAGATCATAGTTAACGGCGCCGCGCATGACACGGCGGCGGCCACGCTGGCCGGCCTGCTGGATGAGTTGGGCCACGGGCAGGCCAAGATCGCTACTGCGGTGAATGAGGCATTTGTGCCCGCCGCGATGCGCGACAAACAGACACTAACCATAGGCGATCGCGTCGAAATCGTTGCCCCGCGGCAAGGAGGCTAACATGCCACGTTTTTACGATACCGAGGTTACTTCGCGGCTGATGCTTGGCACGGCGCAATACCCCTCGCCCGCCATTCTGGCGCAGGCGTTCAAACGCTCGGGCGCGGGCATCGCCACGGTTTCCGTGCGCCGCGAGGCGGGTGGCCAGCGCGCCGGTCAGGATTTCTGGGATCTGATTGCCGATCTGGGGGTAAAGGTGCTGCCTAATACCGCCGGGTGCCATTCGGTCCGCGAGGCGGTGACGACCGCACAGATGGCGCGCGAGCTGTTTGACACGCCTTGGATCAAGCTTGAGGTGATCGGTCACGCCGACACCCTGCAACCCGATCCTTTTGGTTTGGTCGAGGCTGCGCGCATCCTGACCGATGACGGCTTTCAGGTGTTTCCCTATTGCACCGAAGACCTTGTTTTATGTGACCGTCTGATCGAGGCCGGTTGTCGCGTGCTGATGCCTTGGGGCGCGCCGATTGGCACGGGTTTGGGTCTGAATAATGTCTACGGGCTGCGCTCGCTGCGGGCCCATTTCCCCGATGTGCCGCTGGTGGTTGATGCCGGTCTTGGCCTGCCCAGTCAGGCGGCGCAGGCGATGGAGCTTGGCTATGACGCGGTGCTTCTCAACACCGCCGTGGCCAAGGCCGGTGATCCGGCGGCGATGGCCGAAGGATTTGCCCGCGCGCTAGAGGCCGGGCGGTTGGCATTCGAGGCCGACCCGATGGAGCCGCGCGATATGGCCGCCCCTTCGACCCCGGTCCTTGGCAAGGCGTTTCTGATATGACCCTTCCCCAATTTTATCCGATTTTTGACGATATTATCTGGCTTGAACGGCTGTTGCCGCTTGGCATCAAACTGGTGCAGCTG
>CBDTZA010000058.1:0-8407 GCA_965364785.1 uncultured Roseovarius sp.
ATGCATGTTCTTGTTTTGTGTCAAGCACCTCAAAGTCCGAGCTCAAAAATCCAGATATTCGACCATGTCACCGACAGCGCGTTCAGGGTCGTGCATGGGGCGCACCAAAAGCGCGTCAGCCTCGGCGAGAACGCTTAACAGCGAACTATCCTGCCGGGTCTCGGCGACAAGACCCTCGGGTGTAAGACGTGCGCGCATATAATGCTCGCGCGGCCCGTTTTTCGGCAAAGGTGCTGCGAGACGCGCGGTCTGGCGCGAAGAGCGGTGCGCCCCAAGCCCAAGCATCGCCCGGATCATCGGCGCAAGAAACACCTGACCACAGACCATCGCCGAGACCGGATTCCCGGGCAGCCCGACCATCGCGGCGCCGCCCATGCGCCCCGCCATCAACGGTTTGCCCGGACGCATCGCCACCTTGTAGAATGCGCGATCCATGCCCATCTGACCCGCCACCTGACCGACCAGATCATGATCACCCACCGACGCCCCGCCAATGGTCACGATAAGGTCGGCCCCGGTCGCAAGCCCAAAGGCGGTTTCAAGCGAGGGGATGTTGTCACGCGCAATCGGCAGGATACGCGCCCGCGCGCCGTGGCCCTCAAGCAACGCCTTGAGGCCGAAGGTATTCGAGGCGATAATCTGATCCGGTCCGGGGTGCTCGCCGGGCATCACCAATTCGTCGCCGGTTGAGATAAGCGCCACCACGGGCCGCTTCGTGACCGGCACCGTGGCCCGGTTCATCGAGGCCAGAAGCGCGATATCGGCAGGGCGCAGCACACGCGGCGCACCCATTGTCTCGCCAATCCTGAAATCACAGCCTTTGGGGCGGATATGGGGTTTGGGGTCTAGGTCAGCGTTCAGGGTAATCTGATCGCCGTTGCGGTCCACATCCTCCTGGATGATCACCCGGCTGGCCCCCTCGGGAAGGGGCGCGCCGGTAAAGATGCGCACTGCCTGACCGGGATTGACCACGCCGTCAAAGCCATGCCCCGCCGCTGCCTCACCAATCACATCAAACCGCGCGCCGGGCCGGGCCTCATCCTCGCGCAGCGCATAGCCATCCATCGCCGAGGCCGCAAAGGGCGGCTGATCGCGGCGCGCGGCCACGTCACTTGCCAAAACCCGACCCACAGCCTCGGCCAGCGGGACGTCTTCGCTTTTCAGAGGGGTAATCAGGGCAAAAAGGGCCTCAAGAGCCTCGTCAACAGTGATCATTGCGCCTCGTACCGTCCTGATTTTCCACCATCTTTCAGGATAACGCGGATGCCGCCGATTTGCATCGCCTTATCCACCGCCTTGGCCATGTCATAGACGGTCAGAGCGGCGATACTGACGGCGGTGAGGGCCTCCATCTCGACACCGGTCTGGCCGGTGGTTTTCACCGTGCCCTCGATGCGAACGCCCGGAAGGTCCGAATCGAGCATCAGATCAACTGCCACCTTGGTGATCGGCAGCGGATGACACAGCGGGATAAGCTCGGGGGTTTTCTTGGCGCCCATGATGCCAGCGAGTCGCGCTACGGCCAGAACATCACCTTTCTTGGCGCGGCCCTCAGCAATGATATCAAAGGTTTCGCTGGCCATCTTAATGTAACCTTCGGCCACCGCGACGCGCGATGTGACGGCCTTGTCGGACACATCCACCATATGGGCATCGCCCTTGCCGTCAAAATGCGTGAGGCCAGACATCATCGCATCCGACATCACATGCCCCCAGCCGTCAGCGGATTGGCCAGAATGGTGCGGGTTGCCGCCGCCACATCATCGGCGCGCATCAACGTCTCGCCGATCAGAAACGCGCGCGCGCCATAGCGCGCCATGTCGGCAAGATCGGCGGGGGTTGCAAGGCCGCTTTCACAGACGATCATCCGATCGGCCGGCACCAGTTTCGAGAGTTTGCGCGTGGTATCAAGTGTGGTCTCGAAGGTGTTGAGATCACGGTTGTTTATACCGATCATATTGGATTTGAGGGCACCTGCGCGCTCAAGCTCGGCGGCGTCATGCACCTCGATCAGTGCATCCATGCCCCAATGCATCGCGGCCGCTTCAAGCTCTGCCGCCTGCGCGTCGCTGACGCTGGCCATGATGATCAGGATGCAATCGGCCCCCCAGGCACGCGCCTCGGCGACCTGATAGGTGTCATACATGAAATCCTTGCGCAAAGTCGGCAGATCACAGGCCGCGCGCGCCGCCTTGAGGTATTCCGGCGCACCCTGAAAGCTGGGCGTGTCGGTCAGCACCGAAAGACAGGTCGCGCCGCCCTCTGCATAGGCACGCGCCAGAGCGGGCGGATCGAAGTCGGCCCGGATCAAGCCCTTGGACGGGCTGGCTTTTTTGATCTCTGCGATCAACCCATATCCCTGTTTGCCAGCCTGCAAAAGCGCCTTGGCAAAGGGGCGCACGGCGGGCGCTTCATGGGCGAGCGATTCGAGCTCGTCAATCGGGCGCTCTGCCTTGGCGGCGGCGATTTCTTCAAGTTTATAGGCTTTGATCTTTTCGAGAATGGTAGGGGTGCTCATGGGGCCTCCGATGTCAGGGTTGCCAGCGCGGTGATCTTGGCCAGTGCGGCACCGCTGTCGATGCTTTCGGCGGCCTGTGCCACGCCGGTCTTAAGGTCCGGGGCATGGTCCGCCACCACAAGGGCGGCGGCGGCGTTCAGCAATACGGCATCGCGGTAAGCGCCCGGTGCGCCGTTCAGCAAAGCCCGCATCGCGGCGGCATTCCCGGCGGGGGTTCCGCCGAGAATATCATCAAACGGATGCACCGGAAGGCCGAAATCTTCGGGATGCACTTCGACCTCGCGGATGCTGCCATCTTGTTCAAGAGCGGCGACCCAGCTTAGGCCGGTGATGGTCAGCTCATCGGTGCCGTCGCTGCCATGCACAAGCCAGGCGCGGGTCGAGCCAAGCTGTTTCAGGGTTTCGGCCATCGGGCGGATCAGGTCACGCGAAAACGCGCCCGTTAGCTGTCGTTTGACCCCCGCCGGGTTGGTCAGCGGCCCGAGGATGTTAAAGATCGTGCGCGTGCCAAGCTCGGCCCGTACAGGCCCCACATGGGCCATCGCCGGGTGATGCATGGGGGCCATCATAAAGGCGATGCCGACCTCGCGCAACGCGCGCTCGACCACCGGCACGCCGACCATCACGTTGATGCCCATCTGGCCAAGCGCATCGGCGGCCCCGGATTTGGAGGACAGGTTGCGATTGCCATGCTTGGCCACCGGCACACCGGCGCCCGCCACCACAAAGGCGGTCGCGGTCGAGATGTTGAGCGTGCCCTTGCCATCACCGCCGGTGCCCACGATATCCATCGCGCCCTCTGGCGCCACAACGCTGTTGCATTTGGCGCGCATCACGGCGGCGGCGGCGGCGTATTCATCGACTGTCTCGCCGCGCGTGCGCAGCGCCATCAGAAGGCCACCGATCTGGCTTGGCGTGGCCTCGCCCTCGAACAGGATCTGAAACGCCTCTTCCGCCTCGGCGCGGGTCAGGGTGCGGTCGGCGGCGGCCCCGATCAGCGGTTTCAGGCGATCACTCATGCCGGCACCTTCATCGTGTCGATAAAATTCTTGAGCAGGGCATGACCATGCTGCGAGGCAATCGATTCCGGGTGAAACTGAACCCCGTGAATCGGCAGTTCGCGATGTTGCAGGCCCATGATGGTGCCATCTTCAAGCTCTGCGGTGATCTCAAGACAATCGGGCAAACTATCGCGGTCCACCACAAGCGAGTGATAGCGCGTGGCCTCGAACGGCGAGGGGATGCCGGCAAAGACGCCCTGACCTTTGTGATGAATGTGACCCATTTTGCCATGCACGATCTCTGAATGGCGCACCACCTTGCCGCCAAAGGCCTGGCCGATGGTCTGATGGCCAAGGCACACCCCGAAAAGCGGAATCCTCGCTTCGGCGGCGGCCAGCGTCAGGGCTAGGCAAATTCCCGCCTGATCCGGGTCGCAGGGGCCGGGCGAGAGCAAAATTCCCGCCGGGTGCAGCGCCATTGCCTCTTGCACATTGAGGGCATCATTGCGTTTTACAACGGTCTGCGCCCCCAATTCGCCCACGTAATGGACCAGATTATAGGTGAAACTGTCGTAGTTATCGATCAATAGCAGCATTGTGCCGTTCCTCGTGCAAAGGGGGCTGGAGGCCGGGGCCTCGGTCGCGGTATACTTGTTCAGGCTTGCGCGGCACCGTCAAGAGGCGGTAGGCCGGGAAAAAGGCAAATACGGGGGCAATCGTAGTGGCACGCGGAATTTTGGCAGGTATGATCGCAGGAACCATGGTTTCGACCTTGGTGTTGGGCACGGCGTCGGTGTTGACCGAGGTGCCGGGCGCGGGTGCGCCAGAGGCGACAAGTGTTGATGTGCCGGCGGGATCGGAATTCGATCTGAGCCGGGACGATAACAAGGCCGATTTACCAGAGTTGGACGCGAGCCCCGAGGCGGGCGACGCCCCGCAGGTGACGGCCCCCGAACCCGATGATCTGTCTTCGCTCAGCGGTGTTGAGACCACGCCCGCAAGTCCGCCGATCACCGGTGGCGCCGAAGGCCTGGGTCAGGCCCCGGCCACGGGCGATAGCGGTGCAGGCGTGAGCGTTGACACCGACAGCCCGGTTTTGCCCACGCCACAAGCCGCCGCCCCCGAAGCGCCGTTTGACGAGCAGAACCTGTCGATTTCCACTGACCCGGCCCAGCCCGCGCTGCCCGATCCCGGTGAAGACAGCGCCGGGTTGAGCGCGCCGGCAGAGGCGGCACCAGAGGTCGCCGAGCCAGAGGCAGAGCAGGTCACGCTGGCATACGAGACGCAAGCCGACGCGCCGTTGCCTGATGCGGCCCCGCAGGATGAGGCCGTTGTGGCGGAGCCCGCCCCCGAACCGGTCGCAGAGGCCACAGAGACCACTGAGGCCAAAGAGACCGCGCCGGAAATCGCGCCGGAAACTGCTGAAGACCCTGCCAAGACCCTGCCTGCGGCGGGCACGATCACCAACCGCGCCGAAGGGGTGACCACGAACCGCTTGCCCGCCATCACCAACACGCCTGAAGCTGAGGCGCCCGCGCCAGAGGCCGAGGCCGAAGAGCCGGCCACCACAGAGGCTGACGCGCCAGAAGACACCCCCGGCGCGCTTGTGCGCAATGCGGTGGCGTTTGAAAACCCCGAAGGCAAACCGCTTATGGCGATCGTCCTTGTGGATGACGGCACCAGCCCGATCGGGCTTGAGGCGCTGCAAAGCTTTCCCTATCCGCTGAGCTTTGCGGTCGATGCCAATTGGGCCGGGGCCGGGGACGCGGCCGAGCGGTATCGTGCGGCCGGGTTCGAGGTTCTGGCCCTGGCCGATCTGCCTGAGGGCGCAAATGCTACCGATACCGAAGTGGCGATGCTGGCCTATCTCGAAGCTGTGCCGCAAGCCGTTGCCGTTTTGGAAGGCACCGGCACGGGCCTGCAATCGACCCGTGCGGCCACCGAGCAACTGGCGCCGATTCTGCTAGAGACCGGGCACGGGCTTGTGATGCACGCCAAGGGGCTCAACACTGCGCAAAAGCTGATGGCGCGTGAAGGCGTGCCCTCGGCCAGCGTGTTTCGCGACTTTGATGCCAATGGCCAAAATGCCAACGTTATCCGCCGGTTCCTTGATCAGGCGGCCTTCAAGGCCAGTCAACAGGACGAGGGCGTGATCATGCTTGGCCGTCTGCGCGCCGACACGATCAGCGCGCTGTTGCTCTGGGGGCTACAGGACCGCGCCGCAAGCGTCGCGCTTGCGCCTGTGTCGGCGGTGTTACAGGCCGAATAGGGCGGGTGGAGCGAGAATAAACCTTGATTTTGCGGGGCTCGTTGCACAGACTTTGATTAAGCATAGAGATAACCAAGAGAGGAGGTTTGTGATGAAAACCATTGCACTGGCCCTTGGGCTTTTGATGTCGGCCAGCATGGCCATGGCCGATATGACGGCGCAATTGAGCGGCGGATGGGATGGCCGAAAGGTGCCGAGCGGGCAGCAATGCAAGTTGCACGGCGGCAAGGGCAGCACCCCGCCAATGCGCGTGTCCGGCATTCCCAAAGGGGCGGTCTGGATCGTCGCCTATTACAACGATAAATCCTACGGGCCGCTGTCGCGCAACGGCGGTCACGGAACAATTGCCTATCCGGTGCGCGGGGCGATAACCGATCTGCCGGCTGTGCCGGGCATGACGGCCAAATTGCCGGGCGGCGCGCGGGTGATCAAAGCGGCAAGATCGAGCGGCGATTATGCCAGCCCCGGCTATCTGCCGCCCTGTTCGGGCGGGCGTGGCAATCGCTATACTGTTGATCTGAAAGCGATAGACAAGGCGGGTAAGATCTTGGGTGAAATCACCAATTTCGATATCGGGAAATACTGAGACCGCTCAGGCGTCGCGCCATGTGCCGGGGTCCAGCCCGTCAATCGACCACTCGCCGATCCGCCAGCGAACAAGGCGCAGGGTGGGGTGGCCGATATGGGCCGTCATCCGGCGGACCTGACGATTGCGCCCCTCGGATATGGTGATTGAAAGCCAGCAATCGGGCACCGATTTACGATAACGCACCGGCGGGGTGCGGGGCCAAATCTCGGGCGGATCGATGCGCGCCACCTCTGCGGGCCGGGTCGGACCATCGTTGAGGGTAACACCGTCGCGCAGCGCCGCAAGCGCGGCCTCATCCGGCAAGCCCTCAACCTGAACCAGATAGGTCTTTTCCGTTTTGAAACGGGGGTTTGCGATGCGTGCCTGAAGCTTGCCGTCATCGGTCAGCAACAATAACCCCTCGCTGTCGCGATCCAGCCGCCCGGCGGGATAGACCTTTGGAATGTCGATATAATCCGAGAGCGTCGCGCGCGCGCTCTCGGCGGTGCTGCGGTCGGTAAACTGCGACAGCACGTCGAAGGGTTTATTGAACAGGATCAGCCGGGCCATACGCCCCTGATGCCCGAGCGCGCGCGCCGCTGCAAGCCTCAGTTATGGCCGGGCCAGAATCCGTCGCGCACCTTGTAGGTCCAGGGTAGCCCCGCATTGCGCCAGCCATCCACCGCGCGCACGCCAGCGTCGTTCTTGTCGCCCTCAAAACCGTCCACGACATTATAGAGCGTCGCCTCGACCCCGGCCTCGACCAGCTTGTCGATCGCTGCCGCACTGCGCGAGCCTGAGCGGCACATGACCAGCAGGGTGTCGATGCCCTTGGCGGCGTCGCTGGCAAGCCAGGCCTGCGTTTCAGCCACGAACGCGGGGTTGTCGATCATCTTGTAGACGCCCTTTTTAGCGTCAAAGGCCAGATCAGGATCGACGAATTTCGACGGGATATTCGCGGCGGCCAACGTCGGATAGCCGATCAGCATCGTCTCGGACGGGGTGCGCACGTCAATCAGTGCCACATTGGGGTGATCAGCCAGCACGCGGCCCGCATCTGCGGCGGTGATATAAAGGCCGGGCACGGTCTGTTTGCTCTTGCTCAGGTCGGCCACCACTACGGGGTTCTCGAGGCTAAGCGCGGTTTCGGCGGCGCTGATCTGCGGGCTCAGGGCCAGCGCCAAAGCCATAAGGGCAGGGGCGGCGAGGCGTGAAAGTCGGGTGATACGGATCATGGGGAGTCCTTTCAGATTACATTCTAAAAAATGAATGTGACTAATCAGACCTACGCCTATGAAGGATGCACCGCCTTGATCTCTGTCAATTGGGACCTAAGCGTTGCCATCGCCGACAAAGCGCGCCGCATCCGCCGCCGCGCGCCGTATCGCATTGGATTTATGGACAGTTTCCATATATTCTGCCTCGGGATCACTGTCATAGACAACGCCGCCGCCGGCCTGAATATATAGTTTTTCATCCTTTACCACCGCCGTGCGCAGCGCGATGCAGACATCCATATCGCCGCCCGAGCTGAAATAGCCAACCCCGCCGCCATATAACCCGCGTTTTTCCGGCTCAAGCTCGTCGATGATCTGCATGGCGCGGACCTTGGGGGCGCCCGATACCGTGCCCGCAGGCAGACCCGCCAGAAGCGCCGACAGCGCATCCTGATCCTCGGCCAGCTCCCCGACCACGTTTGAGACGATATGCATCACGTGGCTATACCGCTCGATGATGAATTGCTCGGTCGGGCGCACGCTGCCGATCTTGCTGACGCGTCCGGCGTCGTTGCGGCCCAGATCAAGCAGCATCAGGTGTTCGGCCAGTTCCTTTTTGTCGGAGAGAAGATCAGCCTCAAGCGCGCGATCCTCGGCCGGGGTGGCGCCGCGTGGGCGTGTGCCTGCGATCGGGCGCACGGTGACCTCGTTACCAAACACCCGCACCAGGATTTCGGGGCTGGCGCCAACCACCTGAAACCCGCCGAAGTTGAAATAGAACATGAAGGGCGACGGGTTGGTGCGGCGCAAACTGCGATAGAGCGAAAACGGCGG
>CBDTZA010000059.1:0-8351 GCA_965364785.1 uncultured Roseovarius sp.
TCGCGGCAATCGTCGGGTCGATCTGATCGCGCAGTGCGTTGAACATGTTGCGCGTCAGGGTCGGGTTATCGCCACCCGAAATGAACATGGCAATCACCACCTCGTCAAACGAGGTCAGAAACGCCAGCAGGGCGGCGGTGACGACTGCGAAACGTATCTGTGGCAAGGTGATGGTCACAAACGCCTTCCAGCGCGCCGCGCCAAGGCTTCGCGCCGCGAGTTCCTGATTCATGTCATAACTCTTAAGCGCTGATCCCGTCACGATAACAACAAGCGGCAGCGCAAGAATGCTATGCGCAAGCACAAGCCCGGTCAGCGAATACAGCAGGTTGAGTTTTACAAAAACGTAAAACGCCCCGATTGCCACCAGAACCACAGGCACCATCATCGGGGTGATCAAAAGCATGAAGGCCACACGCACGTAGGGCACGTTCGAGGTGTGCAACCCATAGGCCGCAACCACCCCCACAGGTGTCGCCACAACCATGGTCAGGAACGCCGCCTTGAGAGAGGTGTAGGTGGCGTTCATCCATTCCGGTGAATTGAAATAGCTTTTGTACCAGCGCAGCGACCATGTCTCGGGCGGGAATTCCAAATACTGGGAATCCGAGAATGACATTGGAATGACGATCAATGTCGGCGTCACCAGAAGCAGCATCACAATCGTGGCCAAGACATAAAGCCAAAGCCGCTGACCATGGGTGATCTGCGTCTCGGAGGCGGGGCTTTTGAGCCAGTTGAGCATCAGTGCCCCCCGCCGGTCATCGCCGCCAGATTGATGAAACGCGAGGCGGTCCAGAGGATCGCCATGGTGATCACCAGCAGGACCACGCCAAGCGCACTTGCCGCGCCCCAGTTCACGAACAATTCGATGTTGGACACGATCTTCATCGACACCATGATCACCTTGCCGCCGCCCAGCACCGCCGGGGTGACGAAAAAGCCAAGGCAAAGCACGAACACCATCAGCGATCCGGCAAACAATCCCGGCGTCGAGAGCGGAAAGAACACCGTCCAGAACGCCTTGCGCGGGCTGGCCCCAAGGTTTGACGCCGCCTTGAGGTAATCCTTATCAATCGCCTTCATCGCGTTATAAACCGGCAGGATCAGGAACGGCAGCATGATATGCACCATCCCGATCAACGTGCCCGTCATGTTGTGCACGATCTTGATCGGCTCGTCCCACAGACCAAGCGAAATCGCCCAGTCGTTCACAAGCCCCTTCTTTTGCAGCAACACAAGCCAGGCATAGGTGCGCACCAAAAGCGAGGTCCAGAACGGTAGCAAAACGGTGATCATCAACAGATTGGCAAGACGGTTCGGCAGCTGTGACAGGAAATAGGCCAGCGGATAACCGATCATGATGCACAGGCCCGTGGTCAGAAGGCTGACCTGAAAGGTGGTCACGAAAATCCGCGCATAGGATTTGCGCGTGATCATCCGGTCATAATTCTCAAGCGAAAACTGCCCGTCCGCGCCGACAAAAGACACGTAAAACAGCCACCCGACCGGAATGACCAAAATCACCATCACCATAAGCAGGGCAGGCGAACTAAGCCCAAACAGCTTGAGCCGTTCAAGGCGATCATCCCGGCGAAGACCCTCTTGGTTGCTTTCCACCATGGCCATGCTCACACCTCTGCGCCGTCGATCAAAACGGTATCCGCCGGATCAAGCGCCAGGGTCACCGGATCACCGGCCTTTGGCAGATTTGATACCGTACCGCCCCGTATGGCACCGCGCAGGCTGATCTCAGAGCCATCCGCGAGATGCGCGTACATCAGATAGCTGTCACCTTGATAAACCACCTCTGATGCGATGCCCTGAAACAGATTGGCGGTCTTGGCGGCGCCGTTGTCGGCAAGGCGCAAGCGTTCGGGGCGCACCATCAACACAAGCGACGCGGTGTCGGGCAAGGCGCCTGTATATTGAAGCGTTGCATCGCCATACTTCACCGTATCACCTGACCGCGTGACCGGAATGAAGGTGGAATCACCAATAAAGTCCGCAACAAACCGGTTTGCGGGATAATCATAAAGCTGTTGCGGGGTGGCAAGCTGCATGATCCTGCCGTGATTGACCACCGCGATCCGATCCGACATGGTCAACGCCTCGCGCTGATCATGGGTGACGTAAACCGTGGTCATGCCCAGCTTTTCGTGCAGGTGGCGCAGTTCGATCTGCATGCGGTCCCGCAGCTTTTTGTCGAGCGCCGACAAGGGTTCGTCCATCAGCAAAATACGCGGTTCAAACACGATCGAGCGCGCCAGAGCGACCCGTTGTTTTTGCCCGCCTGAAAGCTGATCAATCCGCCGCTCGCCGTATCCGCCAAGCTGCACCGTATCCAGCGCCCGCTCGATCCGGGCGTCGGCCTCGGCCTTCGGCACTTTGCGCAGGCGCAGCGGATAGCCGACATTGCCCGCCACCGTCATATGCGGAAACAAGGCATAGTTCTGAAACACCATGCCCACCTCGCGCAGATGCGGCGCGGTGCGGATCACTTCGGCCTCGCCGAATTTGAGACTGCCATTATCGGGGCGCGTGAACCCGGCCAGCACCATCAAAAGCGTGGTCTTGCCCGATCCCGATGGTCCGAGCAGGGTCAGAAACTCACCGCTTTTGACATCCAGCGAGACGTTATCCAGCGCATGCACCGCGCCGTATTTTTTGGTGACGTTGCGGATGGTAATGGGCAGGGCCTGAGTCAATCTGGGTCTTCCTTTGGTCGTGCTGCGGGCCCATGGCAGGCCCGCAGCAATTGGTTTGAACAGGCCCGATTATTCGGTCAGCATTTCCTGATACATTTCATCCGCAATGGTTTCCCACTTGGCATACCAGTCCAGCGAGATGGGCAGTTGCAGCGCCGCGTTTGCGGGCGATGAGGGCAGGCCAGCCGCGACCTCTGCGGTGATTTCACCTGTGTCATAGGCGGCTTTGTTGGTGGGGCCGTAGGTGATGTATTTCGGCAGGTCGTCCTGATACTCGGCCTTGGAAATCTCGGCGAGGAATTCCATCGCCGTATCCTTGTTCGGTGCGCCTTTTGGAATCGCAAAGCAGTCATAATCAAGCAGCGCCTGATTAAAGCTGTACTTCACCTTACCGCCATCCTTGGCGGCATTGTCAAAGCGACCGTTCCAGCCGGTGGTCATGTCGACCTCACCGTCTTTCATAAGCTGCGCGTGTTGCGCGCCCGACGACCAGTACACATCAATATGATCCTTCATCTCGCGGATCTTGTCGATTGCGCGCTCGATGCCCTCTTCGGAATCAAGCACCGAATAGACATCCTCGGGCGCAACACCATCGGCCATCAAGGCAGGCTCAAGCGCGCCAGCGACCTTGTTGCGATAGGCGCGTTTGCCGGGGAATTTCTCGACATCGAAGAAATCCGCCCAGTTTTGCGGACCGGCATCGCCATATGTTTCGGTGTTCCACGCATAAACGGTCGAGAACACATCGCCGCCAACACAGAATTCGGATTTCAGGGTCGGATAAAAGGTCGACACGTCGATGATCGAATAATCGAGCGGCTCAAGCAAGCCCTCGGCGCCCGCGCGTGCCGCAGAGCCCGACCCGCTGGCGACGATATCAAGCGAGACCGCGCCGGATGACACCTGCAGTCGCACATCGGACATGCCGCCATAGGTTTCCTGTTTGACGACGATGCCGGTATTGGCGGCGGCCGGTTCAAACAGGGCCTTGCTTTGCGCCTCTTGATAAGAGCCACCCCAGGACGCGATTGTCACCGTCTTGTCCTGGGCCAGTGCGACCGTCCCAAGCAGCGACGCCGCCAGTGTAAGACCAAATGCTTTGTTCATTTCTTTCCTCCGTGTTGTTTGTGTTACGCTTTCGCTTTGGAAAGCTTTTGTCGCCTGTTGTGGTGCCCGGACGGTTCGGCGTTTTGACCGCCCGGTTAACTTGCCTATCCCGATGCTGCGGCGCGTTCGCGCTGTTTGCGATCCGCCCTGCGATACCACGCCACAGCGGCCGGCAAAAACCAGGGATTGCCGTTATAAAAGGGCCGCGTCGGGTTTTGCAGCCCGTCAAATGCGGTCTTGCCCTCGGCCAGCCCAAGAACCTTTTGACCCAGCCGTTTGCCAAGATACCCCGCCATCGACACCCCCGACCCGCAATAGCCCATGGCGTAATGCACCCCGTCATGCACGCCGGTATGGGCCAGCTCATCAAAGGTATAGGCCACCCGCCCCATCCAGGAATGGGTGACCTGATAGGGTTCAAGCTGTGGGAAAATCCGGCACATATCGGTAAAAAGCCTGGGGCCGCTGATGGTGGTGTCGGTTTCATTGGCCGACACCCGCCCGCCGAACAAAACCCGCGTCCCATCCGGGGAGGTCCGGTAATAATAGACCACCTTGCAGGTATCGCTTGCGATGCGATCGGTCGGGAACAACTCGGCCATAAGATCCTTTGGCAAGGGTTCTGTGGCGATGACATAACTGCCAATCGGAATAACCCGACGCTGCAACCAGGGCGTCAGACCCGTGGTGTAGCCATTGGTCGCCACGATGACATCGCGGGCGCGCACTTCGCCCTTGGCGGTGGCAAGCACAAAGCCGTTGACCTCGCGTTTGATCGCCGTCACCGCGCAGTGCCCCACCACATGTGCCCCGGCCTTCATAGCCAATGACAAAAGACCGCGATGATATTTTGCCGGATTGAGCGAGGCATGGCGCGGGAAGACAACACCGCCGTGATAGACGTCAGAGCCAAGTTCGCGACGCTGCTCGGCGCGTGGAACGGCATGCGCCTCAACGCCCTCTTGCTTGCGCAGAACCTCGGCGTTGCACGCGATCTCGTTGTAATGCTCCGGGGTATGGGCCGCGTGATAGCGCCCGTTGCGGCGAAAATCGCACTCCAGCCCTTCGCCGGTGACAAATTCCTCAATCCAGTCAAGCGCGGTTTCGCCTTCCTTACGGATCGCGCGGGCCCGTTCAGGACCATATTTTTCGGTCAGCTTGTCAAGCGAGGGCTTGATACTGGTGCTGATCTGTCCGCCATTGCGCGTACTGCAACCCCAGCCCGGATCTTGCGCATCCAGCACCATCGTGCTTCGCCCACCACGCGCCGTTTCAATCGCCGCGTGCATGCCGGTATAGCCAGAGCCAATGATCGCCACATCAACGGATCTCTGCGGCTCAACCGGCAGGGACGGGGGCAACTGCACATCGTCCAGCCAATAAGAGCTGTCCTTGCAATCCAGCGTCAAACTTGTGTGCCCCGTCATGTCGCATTTCCTCAAACCATACGATCCGTCTCGCTTGATGATTGACGATAGGAATAGGATTTGATTTAATCAATTTAATATTCGTTATCTCAATATTCGATTTACTTATACAAAACTGGGATACTCCGTGTGACTCTGAAGATGCGCCATCTTGAGGTCTTCAATGCGCTGCTCGATGCGGGGTCCGTGTCGCGCGCGGCTCAACGGCTTAATCTGACACAACCGGCCGTCAGCATCGCGTTAAGCAATTTCGAGGCCGAGCTTGGCTTTCGCCTGTTTCACCGCGAACGCGGCTTTTTCGCCCCGACCAACGAGGCGATGTTGTTGCACGATGAGGTGGCGCAGGGTCTTCGGGCGATTTCGCAGGTCGAGAAACGGGCGCAGGATATCCTGTCGGGCCAGACCGGTGGCGTCAGCATTGCCACCAACGGTGTGCTGGCGATCAATTTCCTGCCCAAGCTTCTGGCGCCGTTTCAGCGCGAAAATCCTAATGTCCGGGTCGAGATCAAAGTGCATTCCTCGCGTCAGATCGCATCCTGGGTCGCGAGCCATCACATCGATATCGGCCTGATTGATCCGCCAGTTCCCGTCGCCGGTCTTAATGCCGAGATTTTCGATTTTGAGTGCGTCTGTGTGTGTCACAAGGATGATCCGCTGGCGGCACTTGAGACAATCCATCCGCAATCGCTTGTCGGGCGCTCGGTGATCAACATCACCGGCGATCACATGATCGACCGCCAGCTTGACGCGATGCTGGCCGAAACCGACACCGTCGTCGCCCGCAATACAAGCGCCTATTACTTTGCCATCGCCCGCAATCTGGTGGCGCAAGGCAATGACGTGGCCATCCTTGATCCGATCAATGGCAAGATCGACCTGCACGATGATGTCGTCTGGCGACCCTTTCGCCCGCGCATCGACAACCATCTTGCGGTGATCACCGCCAAGGGTCAATCGCTTGGTCAGGCCACCGTTGAAATCCAGAATCGCATCCGCACCGCACTTCGGCAATTCGTCATTTGACGCGCCAAAGACATCCATAAAGGGCCCCTCACAGTGTCAGCAACCGACCGTATCAATGCTTTTCTGCGCGCTGCCGCGACCCGGTTTGGCACCCACAACAGCAAGATCGCCCGCGAGATACGCCGTGCCTTGCAGGTCGCGCAATCGGCACCACCCGCCTTGCCCCCGACACCCCTTGCGGCGTGCTCGACCTTGCCAGATATGCTGGCCGAGGCGCAGGATGATCTGACAGAGCTTCTGGCGGCCTGTCTGCCCGATCTTCACTGGCGGTTTGCAGGGTTTGGCAAGCTGGCACAGGGGAGCGAGCAAAAGCTGGCGGTGACTGAAATCATCGGCCCCACCGGCATGTTTCATGCACCGGATATCCGCTTCGGTCTGTTGATTCAGCGCGAGGGGTTTCATTACCCACGCCATATCCATGCCGCCGAAGAGCTGTATTTCATCCTGAAAGGCACCGCCGATTGGGCGGTTGAGGATCAGCCCCATGCCCCGCGCGCGCCGGGCGGCTTTGTTCATCACACATCCCTGCAACCCCATGGTATGATAACCCAAAGCGAGCCGATGCTCGCGATGTGGGGATGGACCGGCGATATCGGCGGGGCCTCTTATTCAACCTGACCCACTTCAGAAACCGCCCCCCCGGATCATCCTGGGGCCAACAGGACGCAACATCATGATTGACCTCAAAACCTTCAAAGACCTCGCCGCCATTCCCGTAGACAGCTTTGCCCCCAAACCAACAAGCCTGACCGAAGGCCAGCTTGAAGCCGGACTGCAACTCTGGGCGTCCGAGGACGGCCTGACCAAAATTGGTATCTGGGAATGCACCCCCGGACATTTCACTGCCGATCGCAGCACCGTCGCTGAATATTGTCACATCATTTCGGGTAGGGCATCGCTCAGAAACCATGACGGCAGCGGCGCGCGCGATCTGGGGCCGGGCGATCTATTGGTTTTGCCCGTTGGCTGGAAGGGTGAGTGGACCATTCACGACCATGTCCGAAAACTCTACGTGCTCCAGGCCAACGCCTGATCGTTTAAACATGCTGTGAAGGGGCATTTTCATGCTCAGCCATAAGCGGACAGTGACGACCTAAACGCCGCTGCAATGTAGCTTTTGCATTGCTGCCGTTCATGCAGGCCGCAGCATTTGGCCGGGGCTTCGATCTGTCAGTCAATGCCCACCATCATAGCAGCTTACCTATATCTTCCGCGCTTAGCACCTTGCCCGAGGAGACAAGCCTTTCGTCAATGACCAGGCCCGGCGTGGACATCACGCCATAGCCCGCGATCTCGGCGAAGTCGGTGACCTTGACGATTTCAGCCTCTTTCCCCGCCGCCGCCGCCGCGGCCTTTGCGTTGTCACCAAGGGCTACGCATTTCTTGCAGCCCGAGCCGAGGATTTTCATGATCATGGTGGTGTTCCTTTCAGATGAACCAGTCTGTGATTGCGTTAAACAGAAAACCTATGCCGAGGATGCCGCCGATCACAACAGTCAGGAACAGGATCAGCAGTGGCATCTTCACCACGCGCTTGAGCATGATGATCGACGGCAGGGACAACGCCGTCACCGCCATCATGAAGGCCAGAACCGTTCCCAGCCCCACACCCTTGCCAACCAGCGCTTCGGCGATCGGCAGTGTCCCGAATATATCCGCATACATCGGCACGCCGACAAGGGTCGCAACCAGCACCGACCACCACTTATCCTGCCCCAGAAGGGCGGTGATGATGTCTTGGGGTATCCAGTTGTGGATGGCCGCGCCGATACCCACCCCGATCAGAATGTACAGCCAGACCCTGTGAATTATCTCGGTGAGCTGATCGCGGGCATAGCGCATGCGTTCCGCTCGGGTCATGGCATGATCAATGTCCTGCACCGGCACGTTGCGCACAAAATCGGCCACCTGATCCTCCATCCCGGCACGTCCGATCAACGTGCCCCCCACCACTGCGACCACAAGGCCCACGAACACATAGGCGAGGGCTATCGACCAGTTGAAAATCGACGCCAGCAGGATGACCGAGGCCAAGTCCACCAGTGGCGAAGAGATCAGGAAAGAAAACGTGATCGCCAATGGC
>CBDTZA010000060.1:0-8344 GCA_965364785.1 uncultured Roseovarius sp.
GCCGTCAACGGGATTTGCTGTGGTGGCGGGCTCGAACTGGCGCTTTCGGCGGATATCATTCTGGCGGCGGATCACGCCAGCTTTGCCCTGCCCGAAATCCGTTCTGGCACGGTGGCCGATGCTGCCAGCATCAAACTGCCCAAGCGCATCCCCTATCATATCGCTATGGAAATGCTTCTGACCGGTCGCTGGCTTGACGCCGAAGAGGCCGCCCGCTGGGGCATCGTGAACCACCTCTATCCGGGCGATCGGCTGATGGCCGAGGCGCGGGCGATGGCCGATCAACTTGCATCCGGCCCGCCGCTGGTCTACGCCGCGATCAAAGAGATCGTGCGCGAGGCCGAAGCGCTGCGCTTTCAGGATGCCATGAACAAAATCACCAAACGCCAGCTTGAAACCGTGGATACGCTCTATGCCTCCGACGATCAGCTTGAAGGCGCGCGCGCCTTTGCCGAAAAACGCGATCCAATCTGGAAAGGCAAATAGGCCCGCCGTTTCTTCTGGCCTTAAATATCCCGGGGGAATCGTCGCTTTGCGACGATGGGGGCAGCGCCCCCACCCCGACCTGAGCCACAAGCTCAGGCAAAAATCTGCGCGGCGTGCTCTTGCATGTAAATCCGAAGCCAGGGCGTATAGCGCGACGGATACGTTCGCAGCTCGGCGTTCAGTGTAGTGAGGCTGATCCAGCGGGTGTCCATCACCTCTTCGGGGTTGAGGGCAAGCGGGATGCGCCCCGGCACCCGCGCCATGAAGATATCCACCACCTCATGTTCCACCAGCCCCCCGCCCACATCGGCGCGGTATTCCACCCGGTCACGATGGGTCAGGCTTAGCCCAGTGATGCCAAGCTCTTCGGTCAGGCGCCTATGGGCACAAATTTCGGCGTCTTCACCCCAGCCGGGATGCGTGCAGCACGTATTCGCCCAAAGACCGGGGGTGTGATATTTGCAAAGCGCGCGGCGCTGAATCAAAAGATCATCGCCCGCCATTACGAACACCGACACCGCCTTGTGGCGCAGGCCCCGCTGATGCGTCTCAAGCTTTTCGACGGCCATAAGATCGCCGCCCACCCATGTGGGAATAAGCCCGCTCATAGGTAGACCTCGGGCACGATCCGCGCCAGATGCGTGAGCGCTTTCAAGCCGATCTTGACATGCGCCACAGGCCGGGCGCGCACCAGTTTGTTGTTCATATAGGCCTCGAATGTCAGGCGTTACACGTCGATATCATGGCATAGCGACGCAAACCACGCGCGCCGCTCATCTGACCTATAATAGGCGTTTTGCATAGTGGTTAGTACAAAGAAACACGGTCTAATGGTCGCGCATAAAGAGGTGGCGCGCAAGTTTCAGCTCAGCCGACCGCACATTTTGTGCATGGATCATGCACCCGACCAAGCGCCTGGTGATGAAAGCCGCAGTTTATGCCAGCGGCACCGGGGCGGGTGGCAGGTACAACATGTCAGGGCCGCACATCACGACCGTGTGAAACGATGCGCGCCCGCCATGCCGTCGCCTGACAAGAGCGTGAGCAAGGGCCCCGGCCCATTGACTCCGAGCCTGCACCCGCGCCCTAGTGGGACGACAGGCAAACGCGAGGTCGCACCATGTCGCTCAACCTTACCGTGATTAAATTGACGGCAGCTTCAACCCTTATTGTTGCACTGTCCCTGCCCGTTTTTGCCGGGGATATTGAGCGCGGCAAGGCCCTGTTCAACGATTGCCGGGCCTGTCATTCGGTGATCGACGAGACCGAAACCGTCACCATTCGCGGCGGGCGCACCGGCCCCAACCTTTATGGGGTGATCGGTCGGCATGCGGGCAGCGTACCAGGCTTTTTCTACTCCACCTCGATGGTTGCCGCCGGGCGGCAGGGGCTGCGCTGGAACGAGGAGGATTTCGTGATCTACGTCAAGGACGCGACCGCCTTTCTGCGCGACTATCTCGACGATCCGACCGCGCGCGGCAAAATGGCCTATAAGCTGCGCGATACCGAAAAGGCGCGCGATGTCTGGGCTTACCTCGAAAGCGTCACCAGAGCCCCCTGACAATAGCCGCGCCGGGGCCCGCTCTTGGGGCAACTGGCCCAAAGCGGCCTAGATCGCACCCCAATAGAGATTGATCCGCCGCACCTCTTCATGCCAGAGTGCAATGAACGATTCCGCCAGCTTCGAGGGTGGGCGATGCGCGGGCGTAAGGGTGGTAAAGGCCAGCGTGATCCCGGGGTGGAAGGGGCGAAACACCACCCTCTTTTGATCCTCGCCACGATAGTGCAGATAGCTTTCCGCGCTTAACGTATCAATAATCGCACAGGCCAGCCCGTCTTCGACAAAGGTCAGAAGCGGCAGGTAATATTGCGTCTCAAAGCGCACATCCAGATGCCGCCCGGCCAGCGAAAACGCCTTTTGAAGCTCTTTGTGGCTATGGTGATCCACATGCAGCGCCGCCAGAGGCCTGCCATCCAGATCGGCGGGGGTCAGCACAGGTTTCGCGGCCAGCGGATCATCGGCCGGGACCGCGCAGATGCAATCGCTGGCAAATGGTTCAGAGCGCACCAATTGGGTGTTCACCCCGAATTCGACGCCAAGATCGGCAATCCCGAGGTCATAGCTTTGCGTCGACATCAATTGGTGCACCTGTGGTGAGCTGCGGGTAAGCACAGTCACCTTGACCCCGGCATGGGCCTGGGTGATCCGGCTGATCATCCGGGGCAGCAGGAACACCGAAGGGCCCGGCATCGCCACAATCCGCAAACTGCCGCTTTCAAGGTTGCGCAGGTTTTGCATGTTGCGCTGTGCCGAGGTCATCCGATCAAGGATTTCGGTCGCCTCGACCAAAAGGTAATGCGCCTCGGGCACCGGCGACAACCGCTTGCCCTTGCGTTCAAAAAGGCAAAAGCCAAGCTCGGCTTCAAGCTGGGCAATGGTGCTTGAAATGGCCGGCTGTGTGCGGTGCAGGTTGCGCGCGGCCTGACTTACCGAACCCGCGAGCATAACCTCGCGAAACACCGTGAGTTGCAGCAAATTCATGGTCACACCCTTATAAGATATTTTTATATTAATCCAAAAATTTGCGATTTGTATTTATGTTTTTTCTGCGCCACGATGCGAGTCACCGGGGGGCGCGGCCCCATGGCCTTGGGCTTTGCCCATTGGCCAACTCACGTTCCGCCCGCAATGAAAAACAACAGTGGAGAGATGAAAATGACATTTATGAAACGATTTTCGGCGACGCTCATGGCCGGCGCGCTGCTGGCAGGGCCGGCGCTTGCGCAGGATATGACGTTTTTCCGCATCGGCACCGGTGGTGCTGGCGGAACATATTTCCCGATTGGCGGCATCATCGCCAACGCAATCTCAAACCCGCCCGGCTCGCGTGCTTGCGACGAGGGTGGCAACTGTGGCGTGCCGGGTCTTGTGGCCATGGCGCAATCGACCAACGCCTCGGCGCATAACGTGAACGCTGTGCAGGCGGGCCAGATGGAGGCCGGTCTTACCGGTGCCGCGACGCTGCATTATGCCTATAAGGGCATCGGCTTGTTTGAGGGCAACCAAAAGCCTGATGTGCGCGTGATTGCCAATCTCTTCCCAGAAGATCTGCATCTTGTTCTGCCCAAGGGCGCCAAACTGAACGGTCTGGCCGATCTCAAGGGCAAGCGCGTCGGTATTGCCCAGGCCGGCTCTGGCACGCAGATCGCGGTCGAGTTGATCCTAGCGGCGCATGGCATCACCCGCGATGACATCGAAGAGGCCGAGCTTAACAACACCCAAAGCGCCGAGCGTCTGGCCGATGGTCAGATCGATGCCTATTTCTATGCCGCCGGCACGCCGGTTGCGGCGATGATCCAGCTCGACAACACCAAGGGCATGGAGCTTTATGACTGGACCGAAGAAGAGCTGGTCACGGGCAACACCGCCGTGCCGTATTATATCAAGTCACTGATCCCGGCGGGCACCTATCCCGGCGTCGATTATGACGTTGATACGCTGGCCGTGTCGGGGATGCTGATCACCAATGCCAATCAGCCCGAAGAGTTGATCTATGAGATCACCAAGGCACTGTGGTCGCCGACCGCGCGCAACCTTTTGGACAACGGTCACCCCAAAGGCAAGGCAATCACCGTCGAAACCGCGCTTGATGGTGTCGAAGGGATCGGCGTGCCGCTGCATCCCGGTGCCGAGAGATACTATCGCGAAATCGGCATGTTGAAGTAAATCAGCGCGCCATCGGGGGCGGGATCATATCACACCCGCCCCCGGTTTTTTGCCCCCCAATTGCCCCCCCGACAGGAGAGTTTCGCCATGAGCACCGAGCACACGCTGGATGCCAAGGCTCTGGAAGAGCTTGAGAAAAAGTATGATTCTGCGCTGAACACGCGCGATAACGGGCCAGTACTTAAAAAGGTCGGGTATTGGGCGACGATCGTCTTTGCACTTTATCATATCTGGACCGCAGGCTTTGGCACACCGGTGGATCATGTGCATATGGGCATTCACCTGTCGGGGCTTTATTTCTTTATTTTCATCAGCTTCCCGCTGATCCGCACGGCAAGCAGCCTGCATTACAAAGGCCCAAGCACGATGGCGCCGGGCAATGTGCCGCTTTATGATTGGGCGCTGATCGTACTTAGCATCACGGCCGCGCTGTTTCTCTGGGTAAGCTGGCGGGGCTTTACCGGCTTTGGTCTTGATATCCCCGAGCAAACCCTGCGCCAGGGCAACCCGACCACGACCGATGTGGTGCTTGGCACGATTTTGGTCCTGTCGACGCTGGAAATCGCCCGTCGCACGATTGGGTTCGTGTTGCCGCTGATCATCACGGTGTTCATGATCTATGCGCTCTTTGGGCCGCAAATGCCCGCCGCCATCCTACGCCATCCGGGTGTTGACTGGCGTCAATTCGTCAACAATATGTATTTCCCGTCCGAGGGCATCTTTGGCATCACGCTCTGGGTTGTCTCGACGGTCGTGTTTCACTTTGTGCTGTTCGGCGTCGTTGCCCAACGCATGGGGCTTGGCCAGTTTTTCATCGACAACGCAATGATGCTGGCGGGGCGCTATACCGGCGGGCCAGCCAAGGTGTCGGTCGTGTCCTCGGCGTTTTTCGGCACGATCTCTGGCTCATCAATTGCCAACACCGTTTCGACCGGGTCGCTGACCATTCCCAACATGAAGAAAATGGGATATCCCGGCCATTTCGCCGCCGGGGTCGAGGCCGCCTCTTCGGCCGGTGGCCAGATCACCCCGCCAATCATGGGCGCGGCCAGCTTTCTTATGGCCGAGTATCTTGAGGTGCCCTATACCACCATCGTGATCGCCGCCATTGTGCCCGCGTTGATGCACTATATCGGTGTGATTTCGATCGTGCATTTCACCGCCCGTCGCCTTGGCCTTAACGCCTATGCCAAAGAGGATCTGCCTCGTTTTCTGGCGGTCTGGCGCGAAGGCTGGGTCACGATTGTGCCGCTTGTCGCGCTGCTGATGGTGCTGTTTTCCGGCTATTCCCCGAATATGGCGGCCTTTATGGGGCTGATGCTCTGTATCATCGTGGGCTTCTGCGGAATCGACAAACCCGCCACCCTGATCATTCCGCTCGGGTTGTTGGGCTTTATCTTTTGGAAAGCCTCGCCGATGAGTGGGGCGGGGTTTTCACCAAACGTCGCCGGGGTGCTTGGCGCGCTCACGCTGATCGGATCGCTTCACCGCAACAAACGCCAGGATTTCCGCGACCTGCTCGATAGCTTTCATGTCGGCGTGCAATACGCGCTGGCGGTGGGGGCAGCCTCGGCGGCGGTGGGGATCGTGGTCGGTGTGATCAACACTACCGGCGTCGGCTTTCGCATGGGCTTTATGGTCACCAACGGAGCCGCGGACATTTCAATGGCGATTGCACCGCTGCTGGACTGGATGCCGATCGAGGCGTTTAGCCAACCCTCATTGCAACAGTTCATCTCACTGGTGCTGATCGCGATGGCCTGTATCCTGATGGGGGCCGGCCTGCCGACGACGGCGCTTTATATCATGCTGGTCGCGGTCGCCACCCCGGCGCTTAGCCAGCTTGGCGTGCCGCCATTGGCGACCCATATGTTCGTGCTTTATTACGGTGTCATATCCGAGATCACGCCACCGGTCTGTGCCTCGGCCTATGCGGCGGCGGGGATTGCCAATGCCAACCCGTTCCGCACCGGGATGACCGCGTTTACGCTTGGTCTGGGCAAGCTGATGGTGCCGATGGTCTTTGTCTATGCGCCAACCATCCTGATCGTGCTGCCGGAATATTTCACGCTTGGGTCGTTCCTTCAGGTCTCGATCACCTGCGGTTTTGGCATCTTCTGCGTCGGTGCGGCGGTGGCGGGCTTTCTGATGGTGCCTTTGCGTGGCCTATGGCGGCTTAGCTTTGTGGTCGGCGGCGTACTTTTGGTCGCCCCCAGCCTTGGCAGTGACATCGCCGCCCTTGTGGTCATGGCCCCGGCGATTGCGATGCAGGTGATCGCAGGCCGGGGCGCGACCGCCTCGGCGCTCAACCGATGAGCGCGCCCCAGCAAACCGCCGCCGTGATCGGCGGCGGTATCGTCGGGATTTGCACCGCTATTGCTTTGGCCGAGCGCGGCACGCCGGTGCGCCTTATTGATCGCGATACCCCCGGTCAAGGAGCCTCGATGGGCAATGCCGGGGTGATTTCGCCCTTCTCGGTGGTGCCGCAATCCCTGCCGGGGTTGTGGCGCGATATCCCCCGTTGGGTGCTCGACCCATCCGGCCCGGTGCATCTGCGCCCGCGCCACATCCCGCGGTTCCTGCCCTGGGCGCTTAAGTTCCTGCGCGCGGGACAACGTGATCGGGTACATGCCACCGCAGCGGCGATGCATGCGTTAAACCATGATAATATCATGCTTTACCGTCAGCTTCTGGCGGGCACCGGGCACGAAAACCTTATTCAGGACAGCTATTATGTGATGGCCAGCCGTAGCGGCGCGCCGGCGCAACTTGACAGTTTCACCAGTCAGTTGCGCCGCCAATACGGTGCCGAGCTTGAGGCGATTGACGGCGTGGCGCTGCGCGATCTTGAACCGGCGTTGTCACCGGCGTTCAAATCCGCTCTGTTGATCAAGGGACAGGCGCGCGCGCTGTCGCCGGGGCGTATCTGCGCGGTGCTGGCTGATAAGCTGCGCGGTTTGGGGGGCGAGGTAGTGCAAGCCAATGTCACCGGGCTGTTGCGCACCAATGAGGACTGGCAGATCAACACCGACACCGGCCCGATCCGCGTGGCCAATGTTGTGCTTGCCGCCGGGGCCTGGTCGGCGCGGCTTTTGGCCCCGCTTGGCATCGACGTCCCCCTCGAGGCCGAGCGCGGCTATCATCTAGCCTTCCCGGACGCTCCGGTCACGCTTAACAATTCGGTCATGGACGCGGATATGAAGCTTGTCGCGAGCAGCATGGAAGGCGCCTTGCGGGCCGCTGGCACCGCAGAATTCGGTGGGCTTGATACAGAGGCGAGCCCGGCACGGGCAAATGCGCTTGCCAAGGTGGCGCGCAAGCTTTGCCCTGATCTGGCCGAGGCGCGGTACGAAACATGGTCGGGCCTGCGTCCGTCCTTTCCCGACAGCCTGCCGGCGATCGGGCCGATTGAAGGACATCCCGGCCTGATCGCCGCCTTTGGCCATAGTCACTGGGGCTTTATGATGGGGCCGAAAACCGGGCGTCTCGCCGCCAGCCTTGCCATGGGCGAGCGTCCCAACATCGACCTTTCGCCCTATGATCCAGCCCGGTTTTAAGGGCTGCGGCGGGCGTCAGCCGATGCCGCGCAGCCGGGCATCTTCGCGCAAGGCCGGTTCGTAGATAACGTGACATCCGCGCCCGCGCGCCTTGGCGGCGTAAAGCGCCAGATCAGAATCAGCCATCATGCGCGCCACATCGGACGCACCATAGGCACAGCTCAGCGTCGCCCCGATGCTGCCTGACACCCGGCATTCCTGTCCGTTGTAGACCACCGGCTCTTCCAGGCGCGCGATCAGGCGCGTGGCAATCTCGGCCAGGCGATCTCGCCCTGTAAGCCCTGCGCAGATCAGCACGAATTCATCCCCGCCGGTGCGCGCCACAAGGTCGTCGGCCCGGGTTTCCGCGAGGATGCGCCGGGCCACATCCTGCAATACCTGATCGCCCGCCGCATGACCCATCGTGTCATTCACCTGTTTGAAGAAATCAAGATCCAGATGCATCAACGCGAAATCCTGCTCGGTTTCCATCAGCCGTTCAAGCACATGATCCATCGCGCGGCGGTTTTTAAGCCCGGTCAGCGTATCGGTATAGGCCTGCTCTTCGGCGGCGATGCGCGCCCCTTGCAGCCGC
>CBDTZA010000061.1:0-8171 GCA_965364785.1 uncultured Roseovarius sp.
GCAGCTCAAGCCCTGCCGCGGCCCATTCGGAATAGGCAAACCGTGTCGGGCCAATCTCGATCCGGTCGGCATCATTGGGGGTGTTGTCACCCAATGTGGCGCCGCGGGTCGGGTCAATCTTGCGGGTGTCGCGGAAATGGGTGTTCATTGGCCTCTCCTTCAAGGCCAGATTGGGAAGGTCAGGCCCATCCTGCGCGCCAGATTGCGACATGATCTATGGTCGCGTTTGGCGTAAGGGGCAGGAAAATGGGGGGCGCTGCCCGTCGCCATTGTCTCTCGGACCAATGGCGCAACAATGACGACCCCCCAGGATATTTTGGGCCAGAAGAAGTTGGTAGCGGTGTCTCTTAGGCGCCGCGCACCGCGTCGATCATGCGTTGCACATTGTCGGGATCGGCATCGGGGGTGATGCCATGGCCGAGGTTGAAGATATGGGGGCCGTTGCCAAAGGCTTTGACGATGCGCTTGGTCTCGCTGACCAGAGCGTCGCCGCCTGTGACCATATGCGATGAGGCAAGGTTGCCCTGAACGCAGCCGTCTTTCTGGACGTGCTCGGCGGCCCATTCGGCGCTAACGGAATCGTCAATCGCGACGCAATCGGCACCGGTTTTTGCGTGGAACCCGATATAGTTATCCCCGGCCTCGCGGGGAAAGGCGATAATTGGAATGCCCGGGTGGCGCGCTTTGAGTTCCGAGATGATCCGCGTGACGGGGGCGGTTGCGTATTTGTCGAAATCCGCGCCTTTGAGCGATCCTGCCCAGCTGTCGAAAAGCTTGATGACTTCGGCGCCGGCCTCGATCTGGGCCGAGAGGTATTCGATGGTGCCTTCGGTCAGGCGATCCATGATCCCCTCGAAAACCGCCCTGTTTTCCGCCTTCAGCGCATGGGCCGGGCCCTGATCGGGGGTGCCGCGCCCGGCGATCATATAGGTGGCGACGGTCCAGGGGGCGCCTGCGAATCCGATCAAAGTGGTTTCACGCGGCAGGGCGTCGGCGAGATTGCGGACCGTCTGATACACCGGATTAAGGGTTTCGTGGATGTCGCTCACGGGTTTGAGCGCATCAAGTCCGGCCTGATCGGTGATGGTCGAGAGGCGCGGCCCTTCGCCGGTGACAAACCAGAGATCGGCCCCAAGTGCCTGCGGCAAGAGCAGGATATCGGCAAAGAGAATGGCCGCGTCAAAGCCATAGCGGCGGATCGGTTGCAGGGTGACTTCGGTGGCCAGATCGCTGTTGTAGCACAAGGATAGGAAATCGCCCGCTTGCGCGCGGGTGGCTTTGTACTCCGGCAGATAACGCCCCGCCTGCCGCATCATCCAGATGGGGGGGGTGGGTTGCGTCTCGCCGGCCAGCGCCTTGAGGATTGTCTTGTCAGCGGCCATTGGTTTTCTCCGTTTTCGCGTTTGGTCGCCCCGCGCGCGCAGGATGTCAAGCACTCTGGCGCTTGCCACTCCGCCTTGTCGCGTCTAAAGCTTTGCCATGACACGTGATTTTCCCAGCCCGATGGCCCCCCTCAAAATAGGCACGCGCGGCTCGCCATTGGCGTTGGCGCAGGCCTATGAAACCCGCAGTCGGCTATCTGCCGCCTTTGACCTGTCTGAGGAAGCCTTTGAAATTGTGGTGATTAAAACCACAGGCGATCGGATTATCGACCGCCCGCTGAAAGAAATCGGCGGTAAGGGTTTGTTCACCCGCGAAATCGAGCAGGCGATGCTTACAGGCGAAATCGACATCGCGGTGCATTCGATGAAAGATATGCCGGTGTTACAGCCCGAGGGGCTTTTTCTGGATACATATCTGCCGCGCGAGGATGTGCGCGATGCGTTTGTTTCGCCTACCGTGGGCAGTCTTGCCGATCTGCCCGCAGGGGCGCGCGTGGGCACCTCGTCGTTGCGGCGCAAGGCGCAGGTGTTGGTCGCCTACCCGCAGCTTGAGGTGGTGGAATTTCGCGGCAACGTGCAGACCAGATTGAAGAAACTGGATGACGGCGTGGCGGCCTGCACCTTTCTGGCGATGGCGGGGCTAAACCGTCTGGGTCGTTCCGAGGTGGCGCAATGCGCGATTGAGCCCGAGATCATGCTTCCGGCCTTGGCGCAGGGCGCAATCGGGATTGAGCGGCGCGCGGATGATACCCGCGCCGCCGAAATGCTGGCCGCGATTCACCACAAGGAGACCGGCCAGCGCCTTGCCGCCGAGCGCGCCTTTCTGGCGGCGCTTGACGGGTCGTGCGAGACGCCGATTGCCGGGCTGGCAGAGCTGTCGGGCGGCAATTTGCGCCTGCGCGGCGAAATTCTGCGCCCCGATGGCAGCGAGAGTCTGACCGATGAGGGCACGGCCCTGATTGAGGATGGCGCCGCGCTTGGCCGAGAGATGGCCGCGCGGTTGCTGGCGCGGGCGGGCGACGGGTTTTTCGACTGGCGCGCGTGAAATTATGCCTCGGGCAATAGCTTGCCGGGGTTCATGATGTTGTTGGGGTCAAGCGCGGCCTTGATTGCGCGCATGGTGGCCAGCGCCGCCTTGTCCTTGTGCCGCGCCATGGCGGGTCGTTTCGACAGGCCAATCCCATGCTCGGCGGAAAAGCTTCCGCCAAGGGCGATGACCTCTTCCTCGACCGCGCGCTGAATGGCGCGGTGCAGGGCCGGGTCGCTCACCGAGGGAAAGCCGGCGTAATGCAGGTTGCCATCGCCAAGATGCGCCACGCCAGTGTTGTGAATCCCTGGATCAATCTCGGTGCTGCGCGCCTCGATCCGTTCCAGCAGGGTTTGCATGCGGTCGGTCGCCACGGCGATATCGTTGTCGATCACCGGGCTGCGCATTCGCAGAACCTGTGCCGAGGCCTCGCGCCGGGCCCAGATTTCGGCGCGCTGGGCGCTGTTTTGGGCCACCACCGCATCAAGCAGGGTGCCGTCTTCAAACATATCCGCCAGCACGTTCTCAAAATGCGCGGCAAGCGGCACTGCGCCGTCCGGGCCGGGGGTGGTGTCGCGGGGGGCACGTGCGCCCAGCTCAACCAGAACGTTGACCTCGTGGCTGGTCTCAAACGGCGGGCGGGCACCCGGAAAGCGATCAAGGTAAGCCTCGATGAAACTGCGCGGCATGTATTCAAACGCCTCGACCGCGCCGCCGGTTTCGTCCTGAAGCCGGTTCAACAGGGCAAGGGCCGCGTTGACCGAAGGCACCGCGACCATCGCCGTGGCATAGGCGCGGGGTTTGGGGGCAAGTTTCAGAACGGCGGCGGTGATGATGCCAAGCGTGCCTTCGGCGCCAATCATCAGGTGGCGCAGATCATAGCCCGAGTTGTTCTTGTGCAGCTCGCTCATTAGGTTCATCACCTCGCCATTTGGCAGCACCACCTCAAGCCCAAGGCACAGATCGCGGCTATTGCCATAGCGCACCACGTTCGAGCCGCCGGCATTGGTCGAAAGTGCCCCGCCAATCATCGCCGATCCGCGCGCCCCAAAGGTCAGCGGAAAGATCAGGTCATGTTCGGCTGTGGCGGCATGCAGGTTTGCGATGATCACGCCCGCCTCGACAATGGCGATGCGGGCGCCGGGGCGAATCTCGCGGATCGCCGACATCCGGTCCAGCGACAGCATCAGCGCGCCCTCGGCCGCGGTGCCTTTGACAAGGTTGGTATTGCCCGACACCGGCACGATGGAAAGGCGGCGACGATTGGCCAGCTTGAGAATGGCCGCGACCTCGGCGGTATTGGCCGGGCGCAGCACCGCCAGAGGTGTCCAGTGCGCAATCCCTGTCCAGTCGCGCGACCACGGCGCGGCCTCTGCCCCGGTCAGGACGTATCTGGGGCCGATGATCTGACCCAGTTCGCTGAGTGGATCGATGTGGGATTTGGTGTTCATGGGCTGGATCATGTGCCAATCGCGCGCGCCTCACAAGATGCGATATCCAAAAGCCGTTTTTCGCCCTTGACGCACGGCGCGGGCTGGCATACCTACCCCCACGTTCTGGCGGAGTAGCTCAGTTGGTTAGAGCAGCGGAATCATAATCCGCGTGTCGGGGGTTCAAGTCCCTCCTCCGCTACCATTTCCCCTCACACCTGAAAGCCGGGGGTCCTGGCCAGGGCGCCCATGCGGCCTCGAACCACAACCGGGACCTTGCAGGCCTGCTTGGGAAAGACGGTGATCTCGGAGATCTGCGTCCGGATAGCATCGCGAGCTTTCGGTTCGGGCTCCCGGTCCGCCGCGGGGGACCTCTGGCGTTTTTGTGTTGCCCCGAATGCTCGTTCAAGCCACCTTTCTCTCGAAGGCGACAGGGCTTTACCAATACTGTGCTTGACCCAAGCGCACCGATGCTCGGCCCGGTCGAGAATGGCGGCACGATTATCGCCAATACCGCGCCGGGATGCTCGGCGACGCGCGGCTAACTGCTGCGCCGATAGCGAAACACGCCGGTGCCGGTGGCGAGCACCGTGCCGCTGTCATCGCGGATTTCCCCTTTGGCGAAATAGCTGGTCTTGCCCCCCCCGGTGCGCCAGCCCTCGGCGATCAGAACCGCGCCTTTTGCTTGTGCGAGGTAATTCACCGTCATCGACAGGGTAAGCGCCATCTGCGAACGCTTAGGGTCGCCGGTATAGCACCCGGCAAACCCCATCGCCGAATCAAGCAGCGTGGCGTGAACACCACCATGCGGCAGGCCCTGCCGGTTCATCAGGTAGGGGTGCAGCGGCAATTCGATCCGCGCGTAATCGGGCGACCAGCCGGTCATCGAAAACCCAAGATGGGTTTGCAGGGCCGAGGGCGCTTCAATCAAGGCCGGGTCAACGTCGTCAGTCATAGTGTTCCTTTCGCCGCGTCGATGCCAAAGCGCGCAAATTCGGGCACATATTGACCTAATTGCAACCCGCGTTCGGGGTCAGAGGCATTGCCGTCAAGGGCGCGTTTTTTCACCCCTTGCAGAATGGCCGCCATGCGGAAATAGCAAAATGCCAGATAAAACCCGAAATTCTCAATGCCGCCTAGCCCGCGCCGCTCGCAATAACGCTCGATGAAGTGCTGATCACTCCAAAGCCCAAGCGCGGCGCGATCCACCCCGGCCAAGCCGCGCCCCTGCTGGGTGGCGGGCATCGACCATTGCATGATCACCGCCGCCAGATCGGCGTAAGGGTGCCCGATTGTCGACAGCTCCCAATCGAGCACGGCAAGGCATTTCGGGTTATCCTTGGCAAACAACAGGTTATCAAGCCGGTAATCGCCATGCACCAGGGCGCGCTGCCCGTCATCGGCGGGGATATTGCCATCAAGCCAGTCGATCAGCGCGGTCATATCAGGCAGGTCATCGGTTTGGGTGGCGGTGTATTGCTTTGACCAGCGGTCGACCTGACGGCGGTAATAATTGCCCGAGGGCCCGTAATCCGACAGGCCCGCCGCGATGATGTCGACATCGTGGATTGCCGCCAGAACACGGTTCATTTCGTCAATCAGCGCGCCGCGCTCGGGCGCGGTCATGTCGGGCAGGCTGGGATTGTCAAAGTTGCGCCCCTGCACCTCATCCATGATGTAAAACGGCGAGCCGATCACGGCGTCGTCTTCGCACAGGATATGCATCTTGGCGACCGGCACGTTGCCCCCCTCAAGCGCACGCTGGACGCGGAATTCGCGCTCGACCGCATGGGCGGATTTGAGCAAAATCCCCGGCGGTTTGCGCCGCAGCACATAATTGCGCGCAGGCGTGTGCAACAGATAGGTGGGGTTCGATTGCCCGCCGCTGAATTTCGTGGCGCTCAGAGGCCCTTCAAAGCCCGGCAGGTGATCACCCAGCCATGCGGCGACGGCGGTGGTGTCCAGGTCGCCGCTCATGGTGCGGCCTCGCGCAAATCGGGCAGAACATAGTCTGAAAACCGGTCCCGCAGGGTGAGCTTTGACACCTTGCCGGTCGCGGTAAGCGGCAGGTCCTCGACCCAGAGCACATCATCCGGCAATTGCCAGCGGGCGAAATGCGCGGCCATATGGGCGTGCAAATCTGCCAGCGTCGGGCGGTCCTCACCTGCGGGCACAGCCACCAGAACCGGGCGTTCATCCCATTTGGGGTGAGGCACGGCGATCACCGCGCAGGCGGCAATACCGGGATGCGCGATGGCGACGTTTTCAAGGTCAATCGAGCTGATCCATTCGCCGCCAGATTTCACCAGATCCTTGGCGCGGTCGCGGATCACAAGCCGCCCGTCAGGCCCGACCGAGGCCACGTCGCCGGTGCCAAACCAGCCCTCGGCGTCGATTGCGGCGCGGCTTGCGGGGGCGTTGTTGAAATAGCTGCTGATCACGGTGTTGCCGCGCACGTATAATTCGCCGCTGGCCTTTCCGTCATGGGGTTGGGGCATGCCGTCGTCGCCGATGATCTTGAACTCGACCCCGAACATCCTGCGCCCGGCGCAGGCCTTGGCGGCGATCTGATCTGCCTTCGGCGCGTTCAACAGGGACGGGGGCAAAACGCCATGGGTTCCGATCGGGCTCATTTCTGTCATGCCCCAGGCCTGACAGACAGTGACGCCGCGCGCCTCAAAGTCCTCGATCATCACGCGCGGTGCGGCCGATCCGCCGACGACCAGATCGCCAAAGCCTTCTGGCACGCGGCCCTGCGTCTTGATCTCGGCCAGAAGGCCCGCCCAGACCGTGGGCACGCCCCATGCGGAAAACACGGCCTCGCTGTCCATCAGGCGAAACAGGCTTGCGCCATCAAGGCCCGCGCCGGGCATCACCATGGTCATGCCGGTTAGCGGCGCGGTATAGGGCAGGCCCCAGGCGTTGACGTGAAACAACGGCACCACCGGCATGATCCGCGCCCCGGCGCGAAAGCTTCTGGATTGGGCAAGTGGCACCATCAGCGTGTGCAACAGGGTCGAGCGGTGCGAATAAAGCGCGCCTTTGGGATCGCCCGTTGTGCCCGAAGTATAGCACAGCGCCGAGGCGGTCTCTTCGGGGAATTCGGGCCAGTCATAGGTTTGCGACTGCCCGTCCAGCAGCTCTTCGTAACAAAGCGCATCAAGCGTGGTTTCGGGCATATGTGCGCGGTCGGTCATGATGACAAAGCGCAGGTCTTGCGGCAGTTTATCCTGCACCGCCTCGATCAGCGGTACAAAACTTGTGTCGATGAACAAAATCCGGTCTTCGGCATGGGTCACGATATAGATAAGCTGATCCTGCGAGAGGCGCGGATTGATCGTGTGGCAGATGGCCCCGATGGATGAGACACCATAATAAAGCTCGAAATGGCGATGACCGTTCCAGGCCAGCGTCGCGATCCGGTCGCCGAAATTGACCCCAAGGCCATCAATCGCATGCGCCAGTTGCGCCACCCGCGCCAGCGTTTCGCGATAGGTGGCGCGATGAATATCGCCTTGCGCGCGCACCGAGATGATCCCCTGATCGCCATAGGCCGCCGCCGCATGGGTCAGGATGTCGATTATCCTGAGCGGGCGGTGCATCATCTGTCCGAGCATGGGGCATCGTCCTGTTGTTTTCTGCGTTCGGGGCGACGGTGGCATGAAACCCGACAAGGATCAATTGCCGGTGAGGGTCTTGACCTCTGGGCGCGCCGGGCGCATGTGCAAGACATCCCAACTGCGCAAAGAGGCCCGCCCATGAGCTTTGATCGTTCCATCAAAATCGCCCCGTCGATCCTGTCGGCGGATTTTGCCAATTTCGGCCTGGAAATTCAGGCGATCGAGGATCAGGGTGCCGATTGGGTGCATGTCGATGTGATGGATGGGCATTTCGTGCCGAACCTGACCTTTGGCCCGCCGCTTTGCGCCGCGATCCGCCCGCATATCAAAACGGTGATGGATGTGCATTTGATGATCTCGCCGGTGGATGCCTATATCGATGCGTTCGCCGGGGCCGGGGCCGATATCCTGACCGCGCATCTTGAGGCCGGCCCGCATATTCACCGCACGCTTCAGGCCATTCGCGGGGCGGGCTGCAAGGCGGGTCTGGCGCTTAATCCCGGCACCGGGATCGAGGATCTGGATTACCTGATGGATATGGTCGATCTGATTTGCGTGATGACGGTGAACCCCGGTTTTGGCGGGCAGAAATTCATTCACAGCCAGATCGACAAGGTGCGCCGCCTGCGCGCGATGATCGGCGACCGGCCCATCCATATCGAGATTGACGGTGGCATCACCCCGGAAACCGCACCCCTGATGGCCGCCGCCG
>CBDTZA010000062.1:0-8039 GCA_965364785.1 uncultured Roseovarius sp.
ATGCGCCTCGCCATATTCCAGCCGGAACAGGCGATCACCGGTCAGATAGCGCACGGTCAGCCCCGGAAAATCATCCTGAAAGTCGGCCAGCACCGGCACCAGCAGATGACTTAGCCCGCCGATAGAGGTGACCACCAATTCGCCGGACACCTCGTTGCCGCGCCCTTTGATCCGGCCGACCAACTGGCTGAACTGATCATCGGTGGCCTGCGCCACACGCAAAAGGTCACTACCCGCCTCGGTCGGCGTATAGCCCCGCGCGTGGCGCTGAAAAAGCTTTACACCAAGGCGTTCCTCCAACGCATCAATATGGCGGATCACCGTGGCATGATGCACGCCCAATACTTCTGCTGCACCGCTGACCGTGCCAATGCGCGCAACGTTATAGGCGGTGCGCACTTCATCCCAATGTTCCATTATTCTCTCTGTGCGTTATCTCACATCTACCCCCGGCAAGACGGCCGGGGGTTCGCATCTTTGGTAAAGCGCAGGGCCCAGTCCCGCAACGGCAAAACGAAACCCGACCAATTGACCTGACGCAATACGCCATCGCTTTTTAGGTGATAGAATGAACAAACCATTGATCGGACCCCTGCATATGCCAAACCCATTTTCCACATTCGCGCAGGCCCTTCTGATCCTGATGCTCACGTCAGGGGCCAGCAGCGCACAAGCTCTTGATCCGCACGATACGTTCGAGGCGGAGTGCTTGTCGTGCCACGGTCACGCAGGGGACTTTGCCCGTCGATACCTTAGCCTTGACGGGGCCACGCCCCTGACCTCGGGCGGTGAGCCTGTGGCGGATTTTCTCGGCCATCACCGCGGCGGCCTGCCGGGTCCGGTGATCGAGCAGGTCGTGGCAATGTTTCGCGCGCAACTCTCGTCAGACGGGCTTTTTGGATCTCCGGAAAAGCGCTGTCTTTTCTGCCATGACCGCGCCCATGACTTCGCCCACCGCCAACTTGTACTGCGCGGTGGCACGCTGATCGGGCGCTATACAGGTCGAGACGTCGCAGGGTTTCTGCCCGGCCATGCCGGGCTTACCCCAGGCGAGGCGGCCCAGATATATACGATCCTTGAGAGGTTCCTGCTCCCGCCTCGGTAACGCGCGACGCGCCCAACCCAAGGCTTGACTCGTGAGGTGCGCGCGCGTAAACGCCCCCAACACCCGGAAGTTCAATGCTTCCGGTCCCTTTGCCATTGTGCAGGGATCGCCCCCCGTCAGCGCGTTGCGCCCACGGGGGAGATTGGCATTTGCACCGTCCCTGCCTATTTTGGGGCCAATGATCAACGGCTCAGAGGAGCGCTTGAGATGTTTGAAAATCTATCCGAACGCCTCTCCGGTGTCTTTGACCGGCTGACAAAACAGGGTGCTTTGTCCGAAGAGGATGTCAAAACCGCCCTGCGCGAGGTGCGTGTCGCCCTGCTTGAGGCCGATGTCTCGCTGCCCGTGGCGCGCGATTTCGTCAAGGCGATCCAGGAAAAGGCCACCGGTCAGGCGGTCACCAAATCCATCACCCCCGGCCAGCAGGTCGTCAAGATCGTGCATGATGCGCTGATCGACACGCTGCGCGGCGAGGGTGATCCCGGCGCGTTGCGCATCGACAACCCGCCTGCCCCGATCCTGATGGTCGGCTTGCAAGGCTCGGGCAAGACCACCACCACTGCCAAGCTTGCCAAGCGCCTGAAAGAGCGGGACGGCAAGCGCGTATTGATGGCCTCGCTTGACGTGAACCGCCCGGCGGCGATGGAACAGCTGCAAATTCTTGGCCTTCAGATCGGGGTGGATACCCTGCCGATCGTCAAGGGCGAAGACCCGGTGGCGATTGCCAAGCGCGCCAAGACCCAGGCCGCGATGGGTGGCTATGACGTCTATATCCTCGACACTGCCGGTCGCCTGCATATCGACGCCGACCTGATTGCCCAGGCCGCCGCCGTGCGCGACGTGGCCAAGCCGCGCGAAACGCTTCTGGTGGTCGATGGTCTGACCGGCCAGGACGCGGTCAACGTGGCGACCGAATTTGACGACAAGATCGGTGTGACCGGCGTGATCCTGACCCGGATGGATGGCGACGGGCGCGGCGGTGCGGCGCTCTCGATGCGGGCCGTGACCGGCAAGCCGATTCGCTTTGTCGGCCTTGGCGAAAAGCTTGACGCGCTTGAAACCTTCGAGCCAGAGCGTATTGCCGGGCGTATCCTTGGCATGGGCGACATCGTAAGCCTTGTCGAAAAGGCCCAGGCCACCATCGAGGCCGAACAGGCCGAGCGGATGATGAAGCGGTTTCAGAAGGGTCAGTTCAACATGAACGACCTCAAGATGCAGCTTGAACAGATGCAGAAAATGGGCGGCATGGAAGGCGTGATGGGAATGATGCCCGGCATGGGCAAAATGGCCAAACAGGTGCAAGACGCCGGATTTGATGACAAGATCATCATCCGCCAGATCGCCCTTGTCCAATCCATGACCAAGAAAGAGCGCGCCAATCCGGCCCTGCTTCAGGCGAGCCGCAAAAAGCGGATCGCGGCGGGGGCCGGCCTTGAGGTGTCCGAACTTAACAAACTTCTGAAAATGCACCGCCAGATGGCGGACATGATGAAGAAGATGGGCAAGGGCGGCATGCTCAAGCAGGCCATGAAAGGCATGCTTGGCGGCAAAGGGGCGGGCGGCGGCATGCCCGACATGAACGACCCCAAGGCAATGGAAGAGGCGGCGCGCGCCATGGGTGGCAAGCTGCCCGGTGGTTTGGGCGGCATGGGCGGCGGTATGGGCCTTCCGCCGGGCCTCTCCGGGTTTGGCAAGAAGAAATAGCAGCATGAGCCTGACCCAAGCCCCCATTCTGGAAACCGAACGCCTGATTTTGCGTGGCCCCGAGCCGCGCGATAGCGAGCCGATGATCGCGTTTCTTCTGGACCGCGAGCGCGCCGTCGGCTTTGGCGCCGCGCCCAACCGGGGCGAGGCCTGGCGCTGGTTTGCGCTGAATGTCGGGCATTGGCATATCCACGGCTACGGCTATTTCAGCATCGAGATGAAAGACACCGGCGCCACCGCCGGGGTCGCCGGTATCTGGAACCCCGAAGGCTGGCCCGAACCCGAGCTTGGCTGGGTGGTGTTTGACGGCTTTGAGGGCAAAGGTATCGCCCATGAGGCCGCTGCGCGGGCGCGGCGCTATGCCTATCAGGACCTTGGTTTTACCACGCTCACCTCAAACATCGTGCCGGGCAATACCCGCTCGATCGCGCTTGCCGAACGGCTTGGCGCGTGGTTTGAGCGCGAATATGAAAACGTCCATATGGGCCACGACCTTTTATATCGCCACCCCGGCCCGGATGGCGTTTTGGAGGCCGACGAAGACGATGACGGCTCGGTCGAGGCCTACGCATGACCCTGTCCAGCATCCCCACCATCCAAACGCGCCGTCTTGTGCTGCGGGGGCCCACCCCCGAGGACTATCCTGATTTCAAGGCCACGTTCAGCTCGTACCGCTCGCGCTTTATGGGCGGGCCGCTGAACAAATACGAGGCGTGGATGCTTTATGCCGCCGAGATTGGCCACTGGCAGATCCGTGGCTTTGGCATGTGGATGATCCACGACAAGGCCTCTGAGGCCACCCTTGGCATGGCCGGCGGCTGGTTTCCCGCCGCCTGGCCCGAGCGCGAAATCGCCTGGATCATCTGGCCCGACAAGGCCGGACAGGGCTATGCGCTTGAGGCCACAAATGCCGTGCGCCGCTATTTCTATGACCAACAGGGTTGGGATGGCGCGGTGAGCTATATCGACCCCAAGAACCTTGACAGTATCCGGCTTGCCGAGCGCCTTGGCGCGGTCAAGGACAAGGACGCGCGCACCATTGATGGCAATGACGCCGTCTATCGCCACCCCTCGCCCGAGCGCCTCAAATCCGGCCAGATCGCCGACGGGATCGAGCTTGAGATCAACCACTATTGCGACCCGCGCTTAAAACCGAAAGGGATGCCCCTTGACTGATCCCAGCATCCGCGCCGCCGCGCTTTTGAAAGAGCACCGCGAGTCGATTGACCGGCTTGACGCGATCCTTGTCTATACCCTTGGTGAGCGTTTCAAGCACACCCAGGCGGTTGGCCGTCTCAAGGCCAAACACGACCTTCCCCCGTCTGATCCCGCCCGCGAAGCGGCCCAGATCGCGCGGCTGGAAGACCTGGCAGATCAGGCCGATCTTGACCCTGAATTTGCCAAAAAGTTTCTCAACTTCATCATCGCTGAAGTGATCCGACACCATCAACAACACCAATCGTAAGGCGGCACAAGCGCCCCCTGACCCACGCCATTCAAAGGAGAACATCAAATGGCTATGAAAATTCGTCTCGCCCGCGGCGGCTCAAAAAAGCGCCCTTTCTATCGCATCGTAGCGGCCGACAGCCGCATGCCGCGCGATGGCCGTTTCATCGAAAAACTGGGCACTTACAATCCCTTGCTGGCCAAAGACAACGAAGAGCGCGTGAAAATAGACGTCGAGCGCGTTCAGCACTGGCTTGGCCAGGGCGCCCAGCCCACCGACCGGATCAGCCGCATGCTTGAAGCTGCCGGCGTTGTGCCGAAAACCGAGCGTGCCAACCTGAAAAAAGGCGTTCCCGGCAAAAAGGCGCAGGATCGCGCTGAAGAGAAAACCGCCAAAGCGGCCGCTGCTGCCGAAGCTGCTGCTGCCCCGGCCGAAGAACCGGTTGCAGAAGAGCCCGCCGCAGAGGCCGGTGCCGAAGAGTAAGACAGGGACATCGCTGGAATGTCAGGCTTTTCCCAAGGCTTCCAGAACGACCTGCTTGATCTCATGCGGTGGCGGCGCGATGTGCGCCGCTTCCGCCGTGATCCGGTGGACGAGGCACTCTTGCAAGAGTGTCTCGCCACCTTTCAGCTTGCGCCCTCTGTGGGCCTGTCCGAACCCTGGCGCGTGATCCGTCTGGCCAGCGACGCCGCCCGCGCCGCCGCCCTTGCCAATTTCAAACTCGCCAATCAACAGGCGCTGGATGGCTATAACGGCGAAAAAGCCAGCCTTTACAGCGGTCTGAAACTGTCTGGCATGCAAGAGGCCCCGGTGCAGCTTGCAATTTATTGCGACGACGGCACCGCCAAAGGATCCGGCCTTGGCGCGGGCACCATGCCCGAAACGCGGCGTTATTCCGTGGTCGGCGCGATCATCCATTTCTGGCTTGCGGCGCGGGCACGCGGGCTTGGCGTGGGCTGGGTGTCGATCCTCGATCCCGCACAGCTTGGCCGTGATCTGGCCACGCCTGAAGACTGGTCGCTGGTGGCCTATCTCTGTGTCGGCTGGCCCGAAACCGACAATGACACGCCCGAACTGGAACTTGCCGGCTGGGAAACACGCCAGAGCACCCTATCCGTCGAGACCCGCTAAATGATATTCCGCCCGATCCGCACGCTTATCCTTATGGGTTTGGTTTTTCTGGCAGGAATCGTATTTGAACGCTATCAGCACAACCAACGCTGCGAGATTGCCAAGGGCGTCACGCAGGATGGGCTTTGCCGGGGGATCCGCCAATGAATGACGAAAACCGCATCTGTGTCGGGGCGCTAGGCGGCTCCTTTGGCGTGCAGGGCGAGGTGCGCCTGAAAAGCTTTACAGCCACGCCCGAAGATATCGCGGACTACAGCCCGCTGACCTCGGAAGACGGGCAAAGATCGTTTGAGGTTACCCTGACCGGTCAACTCAAGAACGGATTCAGCGCGCGCCTGACAGGGGTCAGCATCAAAGAGGCCGCCGATGCCCTGCGCGGCACCCGGCTTTATGCCGAGCGCGACCAGCTTCCCCATCTGCCCGACGATGAATATTATCACGCCGACCTGATCGGGCTTGAGGTCTATGACACCGGCGGCAGCCTTTTGGGGCAAGTGAAAACCGTGCTCAATCACGGGGCCTCGGATATTCTGGAAATCCAGGCACCGGGGACAAGCGCCACGGTGCTGCTGCCCTTTACCCTGCAAGCGGTGCCAACGGTCGATCTGTCCGCAGGGCGGATCATTGCCGACCCGCCGGATGGCCTGTTTTAACCTTGCGCATTCTGCTTCATCCCGGCTTTCACAAAACCGGCACCTCAAGCCTGCAACGCGGAGCGATAGCACGGGCAAGCGATCTTGAACCGCACCTGCGGCTTCTGCTGGGCAATGATATGATCAACGTGATACGGGCCGCGCGCAGCTATTCAGCCACGAAATCGCCAGCCCTGCTTTCGCGATTTTCAGGCCATTTCGAAACCGCGATCAGCACCCTGTCGCCCGACGATCCCCGCCCCGTTCTGATCAGCGCAGAGGACCTTAGTGGCTGTATGCCCGGCCTTTCGGGTGTTCTTACATATGATGCAGCCCCCATGCTGATGCTCGCCGCCAGTGCCGCGCTTCAGGCCCATTTCGGACCCGAGGCCGAAATCACACTCTGGTTCACCACCCGTAACGCCGACCTCTGGCTTAAAAGCCTGTATTGGCAAAACCTGCGCGCACGCCGCCTTGTGGATGAGTTCGAAACTTTTCGCCCCAAGTTTGCGCCTGCCGCAGACCTGGAACGGATTATTGCCAACGCCCATGAGATGTTGAGCGGTGAGGTCAGGGTAAGCGCAACCGCCCTTGAAAGCAGCGCCCAGCATCGCCTCGGCCCGCTTGGGGCAGCCCTTGACCTGCTGGAGATCCCAAGCGCCACGCTGGCCCCGCTCAGAGCGCAGAACCTGCAGCCCGCCAATGCCGCAGAGGAGCTTTTGGCGCTCAACCGGTCAACGCTTGACGATGCCTCTTTGAAAGCCGCCAAGCGCGAGGTTTTGCGCAAATACCGCCGCAGCGGTCAGCCTTGACGCCCCCAACGAAAATTCTGCGAATTTTCTTTGGCTACGATTTTTCGCGAAAAATCTTGCCCGCGCCCCGCCCCCCACGGTAAGGCCCAGACCTATGACAAACACTCCCAGATCTCACGGGCGCAAATCCATCACCGCCAGCGCCCAACCCCGCGAGCTGATCACGCCCACGCCCCGCCTCGTCGGCGCGTGGACCGCCAAGGTGATCACCCTGCTGCCGCAGGCTTTTCCGGGAATTTTGGGCGAAAGCCTGACCGGGCGCGCTCTGCAAGACGGGCTTTGGGCGTTGGAAACCATCGACCTGCGCCAGTTTGGCGAGGGCAAGCACCGCAATGTCGATGACACGCCTGCGGGCGGCGGCGCGGGCATGGTGCTTCGCGCCGACGTGATGGGGCGCGCGATTGAGCAGGCCCAGACCGGAACGCCCTCTGGCTGGCCTTTGATCTATCTTAGCCCACGCGGCAAGCGGCTTGATCAGGCAATGGCGCAAGGCCTGTCGCAAGCCCCTGGCGCGACGCTGATCTGTGGCCGGTTCGAGGGGTTGGACGAGCGCGTGATCGAACATTTCGGCATCGAGGAGGTCTCGCTTGGTGATTTCGTCATGACAGGCGGCGAGATTGCGGCGCAGGCGCTGATTGATGCCACCGTGCGTCTGTTGCCCGGCGTTTTGGGCAACGCCGAAAGCGCGCTTGAGGAGAGTCACTCCAATGGTCTTTTAGAGCATCCGCAATATACCCGCCCAGCCGAATGGATGGGCCGCGAGATCCCGCCAATCCTTACCTCAGGCGATCACGCCAAGGTGGCCCAATGGCGGCGTGAGATGTCGCAAAAGATTACTGCGGAGCGCCGACCTGATCTGTGGAATACTCATGAAGGGCGCGCAAAGACCAATTAACTATATGCCGCATATTGCGACGCACGCTCCGCGCCATAGCTAGGCTCGAAATTCAACCCCTGCGACGAATCGACAAAACGCCTTGCGTCACAGAAGGATTGCTCTTAAACCCCGCGTGTTCCCAGTCGGTTTTCCGACTCGGGGATCTGTGGCGTCGTTGCATATGGTGCTTGGGAGTTTCTTCACTTCATCGCGGGCCATACGGGAAAAGACACCACAGACGATCCAAAATAATGACGACCTGATCTCTGGCGGGCGCATCTGCGGACCCGGAAGAAGACCAAGAGCTCTGAGGACGCAACACACCTTTGCG
>CBDTZA010000063.1:0-7981 GCA_965364785.1 uncultured Roseovarius sp.
CTTTGGGTGCTGGTGGCAGCATTGGCTGCTGTGTTGGTTGCGCCGGTTGCGGCGGATTGAATGGCAGAGGTGACTTCCATAAGGAGCCCTTTCTATAGTCTGATATCAAGGCGATCCGAGATCAGGATCGGGGAGTGGTGAAGGCTCGGCGAATCAGCGGTAGGGGGCTGTGGCCCAGAGCCGCCAGAGGATGAAAAGGTGCCATCGGCGCGCTCCTGTCCGGTTTGGCCAGATTGCCCGCCGCCAAAGGAAAATTGTGCTTTTCCATAGCCGATGTTCAGGAATTCCTGCGCGAGCGTATCAATATGGCGGCGCATCAGGTCGAGGGTTTCGGGGCGTTCGGCCATCACCGTGACGCTTATCACCCCATCAGCCGAGGACAGGCTAAGGCGCACGGGTCCAAGTTCTGCCGGGTTCAGGATAAGGGCGATCGGGCGATCGGCCCCGCCGCGCTGTGCCGCCGCCGCGATCTGCATGGCTATATGTTGCGGCAGGTCGGCGCGCTGCAAGAGCGCCTGCGTTGGCATCGCAGTGGCGGCGGTGCTACCCACTGGCGCGCGTGCCTCAAAGACAAGCGGTTGATCACTGTCCTCAGAGACCGCGATTTTGGTCACCAGGTTTTGGGTGACCTGCGCCGGATCGACGTATTGCCCGGGCGTGATTGGCAGAGTTTGCGGACCGGGCGGTATCTGATTGACCGGCGCAGTCAGCCGGTCGGCTCTGACAGTATGGCCTTGCGCCGCCTCGCCCGGAAGAACGTTGTCGAGCAGAGCGGTCAATGTGGGGTCTTGCCCGGTCCCGCCCGAAGTTGCGCCTTTTGTCATGGCGCCCACCGCGTTGGCGGCCAACGGGGTTACCCTGGCCGGATCCACTGGCATGTTTGCCACAGAACGCGTTGCGGATGCCGCCACGCCTTGATTCGAAAATGGGGCGCCGGCGATTGTAGCAGACTGTCTCTTTTGATCGGGCAGCAAGGATTGCTCTGTCACCAACTGGGCGTTTGTACCTGCGGTGGTGTTCGCGGTCAGCGCGCTGAAGGGGGCGGTGTCGGAGTCAACAGAATTTGGCGTCAAGGTTTGATCCGCTGCGGGGCTCGATGCGAAAGATTGGGCCGATTTATTTTGCTCTGCCCCTGCCTCGGTGATTTGCACGTGTGTATCGGGGCTAAATAGGGCGGCTCCCGCCAGAGGCATATTTCCGGCGTCGGGCTCTGGGTCTGCTAATTCCTGTGCGCCCTCCTGCGCTATCACGTCGGCCCTGTTCAGGTCGCCCGTTACCTCTGCTTCAGATTCAGCTCCGGTCTCTGCCTTGGCAGTTTCAGGCTCGTCCGATAGGCTGGTTTCCTGCGCATGGGGCGTTTGAACGGCCTCCTTGGGGGTGCTATCTTTGTGGAAGAGGGTGCCAAACGCCTCTTTCGCATCTCGCTGTGGTGCGCCGATGGAACGCCCCTCTGCTGCGCCGTGACCGGCGATTGGTGAGGGCGACGGGCCTTGAAATGGGCGATTGGCAATCAGTGGTGTCAGCATATTGGCGCTCCGGGATTTCTTCCGCGTTGTGCCGAGCATGTCAAAAGCTGGTTACTGCTTCTTTACCGCTTTGGGGTCTTATTGGAATTAGTTCGCGCAATTCGAGGTAATCCCGTGACAGATTTTTTACCAATCCCCCCAACCACCCGACCTGCGACAGCCGCCGCTCAGCGCACGCCGATGCGAGACGCCGCAGAGCGGTTAGAAGCCAGTTTTCTGGCGGAAATGCTTAAATCCGCCGGGTTTGGCGAACAGGAAAATTCCTTTAGCGGCAGCGCCGGTGAGGATCAGTTCGCCTCGTTTCACCGCGAGGCGCTTGCGCTTCAAATGGTGCGCAATGGAGGAATCGGACTGGCCGAAGTTTTTTATCAATCCCTGACGGAGAGAACCAATGACGCATAATGCGGAACAACGAATCACTAATCGTCTCGATGCGCTTTTAGAGATTGAGCGCGAGGCGCTATTGAAGGGTGACCTTCAGGCGATATCGGCGCTTGTCGATGAAAAAGAAAGCCTGATCGACGCGCTGAACGCGATGACCGACAGCGTGCCCACCGACCTCAAGGCATTGCAGGCCAAGGTCACACGCAATCAGGCGCTGCTTGACGGCGCGTTGCAGGGAATTCGCAATGTCGCGGCCCGCATGGCAGCGTTTCGGCGCATGCGCCGTTCGATGGAAACCTACGATGAATTTGGCCACAAACAGACCATTCTGGGTGAGGTCGAACGCAAGGTTGAGAAACGGGCATGATCCGCTTTTGACTAAAATGCTGGATTTATCGGAGTTGGATTTTAGGGTTCCGTTAGGGGATTCAAGAGCATCCTGAGCGTGCATCCGGAAACGGCTGGCGCAGCCCGGAAATGTACCGCTTGCTGCATATGTCAGAAAGACAGCTTAGGCCGCTTCCATGACGGGAGCGGGACGTGAAACTGGCGGAAACCGCCAACCTATAAGGAAAATGCTATGGCAACTTTCCAGGCACCACCATGATGCCCGCCGCCAGCGACGACCTTCTTCCGTTTGATGATGACTGGCGCCACATTGCTATGCGCGCTCATATCCACCACCTTTGTTACTCACCCGTGTTAAGGTTTAGCACAAAGGGTATTACCTGGCTGTTAACACTTAGAATTTTAAGGATTTCCAAGGGTTATGCCTGGGATGGAAGCCACAAGACGATTGACGGAAAGGCCACAAGCAGGGCGATGGTCACCCCATCTGCGATAAAGAACGGCGTCACGCCCCGGAATACGTCCTGAACGCTGATATCGTCGCGCACACCCGCCACCACAAAGCAGTTGAGGCCGATGGGCGGGGTGATCAGACAGAACTCTGCCATCTTGACCACCAGAATGCCAAACCAGATCGCGCACATTGTACCGTTCATGCCAAAGGCACTGTCGGCAGCAGAAACAGCCTCGCCACCATTCAGCGCCATGACCGCCGGATAGACCACCGGCAGCGTCAGCAACAACATCCCGATCGCGTCCATGAACATGCCGAGCACCGCATAGGCCAGCAGGATACAGATCAGGATAGCCATCGGTGAATAATGCAGCGAGGTGATCCAGTCGGAAAACGCTGATGGCAGATCGGCAAAACCCAGAAAGCGCACATAGATCAGCACACCCCAGATGATCGAAAAGATCATCACGGAGAGCTTGGCAGTTTCCAGCAGGGCATCCTTAAGCTCGGCCCACCGCATGCCGCGATAGGTGGCAATGACAAAGACGATGAAGGCGCCAATTGCCCCGCCTTCGGTCGGCGTACCCCAGGCGTCACCGCCAAACGGGTTGTAGACAAAGAAGATGATAATCACGACGACCGCAACAATCGGCAGAGCAGGCGGCAAGGACGCAAACCGCTGGCGCCAGGTGAACCCACCCACCGGCGGGCCAAAGCCTTTGACGGTCAGGGCAAGGCCTATGATCAGAAGCGTGTAAATGAGGGCGGAAAACATGCCGGGAATAAAACCCGCGAGCAAGAGCATGCCCACATCCTGCTCCACGATGATGGCATAGATCACAAGGATCGCCGAGGGCGGAATGAGGCTTGCCAAGGTGCCGGCCGCCGCGACAACGCCGGCCGCAAAGCGCTTGTCATAGCCCACGGCAAGCATCTCGGGGATGGCAATGCGGGCAAACACGGCGGCTGTGGCCACCGAGGCGCCCGATACGGCGGCAAAGCCTGCGGTCGCAAAGACCGTGGCCACCGCAAGGCCACCTGGCACCCAGGCGATCCAGCGTTTGGCCGCCTCAAACAACGCGCGGGTCAGGCCCGCGTAATAGGCGAGATAGCCGATCAGAATGAAGGTCGGGATAAGCGACAGCGCCTGCGACGAGACCTTGCCATGCGGCACCTGTCCGGCGGTCTTGATGCCAACGGTCAAAGCCCAGGCAAACTGTGCAAACTCGTAATCCTTCTTGTCCCAGAAGATCCAGACCAGACCGACGACGCCAGCCAGACCCGCGGCAAAGGCCACGCGCATGCCAAGCACGACCATGACCAGCATCCCGGCGGTGACCCACAGGCCAATTTCAATCGAAGTCATCAGTCGCGTCCCTGAATATGTTCGGCCTCAGCCGCGGCCTGTTCTGCAACGGACATGATCAGTGGCACCGCCACCGGTGTTTCCTCTCCCCTGACAAAGGCGCGTCCAAAGCCCCAAAGCTGAAGCAAAAGGCGCAGACCCATCACCGAAAACGCCACCGGCACCACAAGCTTGGAGGGCCAGATTGGCAGGCCGATATCAATCGAGCTGTCGCGGCTCCAGAGCGGTTTGCTCATGTCAAAGCTACGGTCGAAGTGCGCCCATGATCCCCAGATCAGCGCGACAAACAGAATGAGAATGCCAAAGGTTGTCAGAAATTCTGCCAGCCAGAGCGCGCGGCCCTTAAGCTGTCCCACCACGATATCCATGCGGATATGGCCACCATCGCGCTGGACATAAGACACGCCGAGGATGGCGATCAGCGGCATAAACGATTCGATCCAGTCGACATAGCCGGGCAGGGGTTCGTTGAAAAGGTTGCGCCCCGTCACCGAGACAACGGCAAGCACCATAAGCCCGAAGGCAAAGATGCCGGCGATCAAAGCGAAAAAGCGTTCCACCACCTGAAGCGCCTGATCGAGGCGGCTAAGCAGGCTGGAATCGCGCATTACGGCAAAAGAGCCGGCCATGGCGGTTATGCTCCTGTTGTGGGGGGCGTCAAAACGTCAGGAAAAGCGGCCCCGGAATTGTTTCCCGGGGCCGTGAGGCAGATCAGTTAGATGCCCGTGTCTTTTCAAGCGTGGCGCCAACGAGGTCATAAAGCTCTTGCGCGGGCATGCCCTGCGCGCTCATTTCCTCGATCCAGGCGGCCGCGATCGGTTCGGCGGCGATCTTTTTGAACTCGGCCAGCTGTTCGTCGGAAATGGTGACCTTGGTCACGTTCTTTTCTTCCAGAATAGTGTCCCATTTTTTGAGCAGCTCACCGTAGTTGGCGAGGTAATACTCGATCGACTCATCGACCGAACCGTCAAGCGCTTCGCGCTCGGCGTCCGACAGGCTTTCATAGGCGTCGATATTCACAACCACGGGGCAGTTCACAGTGCCGGGGTTGAGGTTCTCTGTCCACCAGGTGGCTTCGTTGATGGTGCCAAAGGACAGGTGGGCGTGCTGGGCGAATGCCACAGTGTCGACAACGCCGGACTGCATTGCCTGATAGGCCTCGGACGCGGTCACGGATGTCGGAACGGCGCCCACAGCGGCAAAGGCCTGGCCCAGACCACCGGTTGCGCGCACACGCATGCCGTCAAATTCAGACAGCTCGTCGCGCGGCTCGCCGGTGCCGACGATGTTGTATTGCGGCATCGGGCTTGTCATCAGCATCCTGGCGTTCCACCCTGCCATTTCCTCGGTTACGGCCGGGTGGGCGTAGACCGCATTGCTGACGGCGACTTCTTCGGCCAGATTGCGCACGCCAAGGAACGGCAGCTCAAGCACGGTGATCGCGCGGTTCTTGTCGGGGTGATAGCCGGCACAGAACTGGGCCATTTCAAAGGCGCCGATGCTGATCCCGTCAAGGTTTTCGCGGTTTTTCGACAGACCGCCATAGCTGATGTTCATGGTGAACTCGCCATTGGTCTTTTGCTCGACCAGCTCGGCAAGCTTGTGAACGTGCTCGGTAAAGGCGCGACGTTTGCCCCAAAGCGAAACGTTCCATTCGGTCGCCATTGCCTCACCGGCAAAGGCAAGTGCCAGGGCGGCCACGGCGGTGTGGCTTAGTAACTTTTGCATGATTTTCCTCCCAGATTGCATGCGAATTTGCCGGGCTCACCATCGTGTATGTTGGCGCGCATGCCTATGAAGAAAAATGCGCACCCCCCCGCGCGAACCCTGCGGAATTCCGCAAGGACACTACAGCAGCGCCTCTTTGTCCAGCCCAAGCTTGACGATCTTCTCATTCAGTGTCCGTCGCCCGATGCCAAGCGCCTCTGCAACGGCCTCCATCCGGCCCTGATGGGCGGTGATCGCCTTGCTGATCAATTCGCGCTCAAAGGCGGCCACGGCCTTGCGCAGGGTGTCGGGCACATCGTCACTTAGCGGATCGGTGCGCAGCGCCTGCGCCATCGACCCGGCGCCGCGCCGCGCCGCCAGAACCCGGCGTTCGCAGACATTGCGCAGCTCACGCACATTGCCGGGCCAGTCATGCGCCAAGAGGGCCGCCGTGTCTTCGGGCGCAAGATCGGGCGCGCGGGTCTCATAGACGCGCGCAAACTCGTCCAGAAACCGCGCCACCAACAGCATCACATCATCGCGTCGATGGCGCAGGGTAGGGGGTTTGATCACCGTGGTGTTCAATCGATACAACAGATCCTGGCGCAGCCGCCCGTTCGCCACCGCCTCGTCCGGGTCCTCATTGGTGGCCGAAATCACCCGAAAGTTTAGCGGAACGGGCACCTCGGCCCCAAGCGGCAAGACCTCTTTATCCTCAATCACCCGCAACAGCTTGGCCTGCACCGCAGGCGGGCAGGAACAGACCTCGTCAAGAAACACCGTACCGCCATCGACGCCCGGCAAGCGGCCCTTGGCGCCGTCATACACGCCAAACATTTCCGCCTCAAACCCGTCGGACGACAGTGCCGCACAGTTGAGCGCAAGAAACGGCCCGTCGGCATTTGGCCCCAGATCATGCAGCGCGCGCGCCACAAGTTCCTTGCCGGTGCCGGTTTCGCCCTGCAACAGAACCGCCGCGCCGCTTTGGGCCAGATCAAGCACCTCTTCGCGCAGGGCAACCGTTTCGGGGGTCTGCCCCAACAGAACCCGGTCCAGCCCCGAAAGCTGCATCAGGCGTTGTTTTAGCCTTTGGGTGGTGCGTTTCATCCGGTGCTGATCAAGCGCGTGTTGCAGGATGTTCAAAAGACGGCGCGGCTCGTAGGGTTTTTCGACAAAGCTATAGGCGCCGCCCTGCATCGCCTTGACCGCCATCGCGATATCGCCATGCGCCGAAATCAGAACCAGCGGCGGCGACAATTCGGGATCAAGACTATCAAGCAGATCAAGCCCCGACAGGCCCGGCATGCGCACGTCAGACAGGATTACATCGGGCTGAAACTCTGCCAGACGCTCGGCCACGCGGGCGGCGCGGGGCAGGGCCTCGACCTGCCAGCCTGCGGCCTCCAGAAGATCAATCAGCGACAGGCGCATCGCCTTGTCATCTTCGACGATCATGATGCGGGGATGTGCCGGGGGTGTCATGATGGATCTCTGTCCTCTTCGTCGGCGCCAACCGGTATTTCAACGCGAAACACCGCGCCGCGCCCGTCGGCGTTGCGCGCACTGATCCGGCCGTGATGTTCCTTGACGATATTGGCCGATATCGCCAGACCAAGCCCCATGCCACGCCCACTTTCGCGGGTGGTGACAAACGGTTCCTGAAGATCAGACAGCGAGGCTTGGCCCAACCCGTGCCCGGTATCAGACACTTCGACCCAACCGGCATTATCGGTAAGGCCCATGCGCAGATGCAGCAATCGCTCATCGCTATCCTCAAGCGCATCGACCGCGTTGCGCAGGATGTTGGTCATCACCTGTTCCAGCCGCAACTGATTGCCGCGTACCATGATCGGCTCCGCAGGCTCGCGGATATCAACGGTCACATCGGTTGCCTCGATATTGGGGGTCAAAAGCGAGAGCGCCGCCTTGACGACGCTGCGCAGATCGACCTCGCGAAAGACCTCGTGATCGGTGCGCGCAAAGAACTTGAGCTGGCGGGTGATCCCCTCCATCCGATCGACAATGCCGGCGATGCGCGGGATCACCTTTTGCGCAGGCTGGCCACCGATTTCGGCGGCGGCAAGATGGTTGCGCATCGCGGCAATCGGCTGACCCAGCTCATGGGTGACCGAGGCCGCCAACTGGCCAAGCGCGGCAAGGCGGCTGGCGCGCTCTAGCTCGTCCTGGGTGCGCTTG
>CBDTZA010000064.1:0-7832 GCA_965364785.1 uncultured Roseovarius sp.
CTTGGTCAATCGCTCGGTTTTTGCTGGCCACGCCCTTGGCGCAGGACGACGGGTTGTTCGGTGCACCGCCGCCGCCCACCACGCTTGATATCGCGCCCGATCATCCGGTGGCGCGCCGCATGCTGGCGCTGTCCGATCCGGGGCTGTTTTTGTTGCGGCGCGGGGCGAATGAAAAGGGTGACCGGCTTGCCAATGACATCCTTGTCAAAGAGGTGCGTCGCCTTGGCAATTTCTTTGCCCTCTCGGCGGCGGATGGCGGGCGGCGGGTGGTGATTGTCGATGCCGCCGATGACCTCAACACTCAGGCCGCCAATGCCATTCTGAAAATGCTCGAAGAGCCGCCCGCGCGCACCACGATCCTGTTGATCAGCCATCAGCCCTCGGGGCTATTGCCGACGATCCGCTCGCGCTGTCGGACACTTCGGCTGCACCCTTTAGGCGCGCCGGACATGGCGCAGGCGCTGGATCAGGCCGGGATCATCCCCAAGGGTGACGCGGCCGCTCTGGCCGAGCTGTCGGGCGGCTCAGTGGGCGAGGCGGTGCGCCTGATCAATCTTGGCGGGCTCAAGATGTATAGCGAACTGGTCGGGCTTCTGGGAAGCCTGCCGCGTCTTGACCGGCCCCGTGCCCTCAGGCTGGCCGAGGCGGCGGCGACCCGCGGCGCCGAAGAGCGGCTTGATCTTTTGATGGGGTTGACCGACCTGATGCTGGCCCGTCTGGCGCGCAGCGGGGCAATGGGCCATCCCCCCGCAATCGAGGCGGCCGCCGGTGAGGCGGCCCTGATGGCGCGGCTTTCGCCGACCCCGCAAAAGGCGCGGGCATGGGCCGATTGCGCACAAGAGATCGGCGCGCGCGCGCGACACGGGCGGGCGGTCAACCTTGACCCTGCCGCGCTGGTGCTTGATACGGTGTTCAAGATCCAGAAAACCGCCGCAGGCTAAGGCCCGCGCAAGGATAAGCATGACCCAAGAGATCAATATCACCGATAGCCATTGCCACCTCGATTTCCCCGATTTCGACGCAGAGCGCGATCAGGTGATCGAGCGCGCGCTTGACGCAGGCGTGCATCGCATGGTCACGATCTGTACCAAGCTGCGCTCGGAGCCACAGGTGCGCGCCATTGCCGAAAAATATGCGTCGGTGTTCTACGCCGCCGGCACCCACCCGATGAGTGCCGCCTCAGAGCCTTTGGTCAGTGTCGAAGACCTGACCCGGCTTGCTGCGCATCCGAAATTCGTTGGCATCGGCGAGACCGGGCTTGATTACCACTACACCTCGGACAGCGCCGATATCCAAAAGCAAAGCCTGCGCATCCATATCGAGGCCGCGCGTCAAACCGGCCTGCCGCTGATCATCCACGCGCGCGGCGCCGATGAGGATATGGCGCAGATTTTGAGCGAAGAGCATCGCAATGGCGCCTATACCTGCGTCATGCATTGCTTTTCCTCTGGTCCAGAGTTGGCAAAAGCCGCGCTTGATCTTGGGTTTTACCTGTCGATGTCGGGCATCGCGACCTTTCCCAAAAGCCAGGGCGTGCGCGATATCTTTGCCAGCGCCCCGGTCGAGCGGATACTGGTGGAAACCGACGCGCCTTACCTCGCGCCGCCGCCCTATCGCGGCAAGCGCAACGAGCCGGCCTATACGCTTCACACCGCCCAGAAAGGCGCCGAAGTGTTTGGCATGGGTTGGCCCGAATTTGCCGCCCAGAGCGAGGCCAATTTCGAGCGCCTGTTTCCCAAGGCGGTGCTGTGATGGGCGAGCTGCGCTTTACCATTCTTGGCTGTGGATCATCGGGGGGCGTGCCACGCCTTGGCGGGCATTGGGGCGATTGCGACCCAGAAAACCCCAAGAACAATCGCCGCCGCTGTTCGCTGCTGATCGAGCGCGAAGACGAGGGTGGCATCACCCGCATTCTGGTCGACAGCTCGCCCGATCTTCGGATGCAGCTTCTGGATGCGGGGATCGGCGCGCTTGATGCGGTGGTCTATACCCATTCGCATGCCGATCACGTGCACGGGCTTGATGACCTGCGCATGATCGTGTTCAACATGCGCCAGCGTCTGCCGGTCTGGGCCGATGGCGACACGCAAAACGCGCTTTATGCGCGGTTTGGCTATGCCTTTACCCAACCCGACGATAGCCCCTATCCGCCGATCCTGGACATGCACACGATTGATGGCGCGTTCGAGATCACTGGCGCCGGCGGCACGGTGACCTTGCAGCCGTTTGAGGTCAATCACGGCTCGATCGACGCGCTTGGCTTTCGTGTCGATGGCTTTGCCTATCTGCCCGATGTGGCAAGTATCCCGGACGGCGTCTGGCCGGTGCTTGAGGGGCTGGATTGCTGGGTTCTGGATGCGCTGCGCCGCACGCCGCACCCGACCCATGCCCACCTCGCGCAATCGCTTGAATGGATCGCGCGCGCCGCGCCGTGCCGGGCTGTCCTCACCAATATGCATATCGACATGGATTATCAGACCCTTGTTGGCGAGTTGCCCGAGCATATCGCGCCCGCCTATGATGGGATGACCATCCGCTATTCGGTCTGAGGCGATGCAGGCGTTGATCGAAGTCATCCTGCCGGTCTTTCTTGTGATCGGCTTTGGCTATGTTGCGGTCTGGCGCGGCTGGTTCAGCCAGGCGGGGGTTGATGGGCTGATGGCCTTCACCCAGAAATTCGCTATTCCCTGTTTGCTGTTCACCGCCATCTCGCGGCTCGATCTTGGGCAGAGCTTTGACTGGCGGTTGCTCACCAGCTTTTATATCGGCGCTCTGTCGGGGTTTCTTCTGGGGCTTTTGGGCGCGCGCTATCTGTTCTCGCGCACCTGGGAGGACGCGGTCGCTATCGGCTTTTGCTGTTTGTTCTCGAACTCGGTCCTGCTTGGCCTGCCAATCATGGAGCGCGCCTATGGTGCGGCCGCAATGACCGCGAATTTCGCCATTATCTCAATGCATTCGCCGTTCTGCTATGGCATTGGCATCACCGTAATGGAGGTCGTCAAGGCGCGCGGTGCGGCGGGGCCTGCGGTGGTGGTCAAGGTGCTCAAGGCGATGTTTTCCAACACGCTTATCATGGGCGTGGCGCTTGGCTTTGCGGTCAATCTGTCGGGGGTGGCTTTACCGGGGCCGCTCAACGATGCGCTTGATCTGATGGTGCGCGCGGCGCTGCCGGCGGCGCTTTTCGGGCTTGGCGGGGTGTTGGTGCAATACCGCCCCGAGGGCGATTTTCGGGTGATCTTTTACGTCTGCGCGGTGGCGCTTGTGGCGCATCCGCTGATCACCTTTGGGCTGGGGCGGGCCTTTGATCTGTCGACGGATTCGATGCGCTCGGCGGTGGTGACGGCGGCGATGGCGCCCGGCGTCAACGCCTATATCTTTGCCAATATCTATGGCCATGCCAAACGCGTGGTGGCCTCGAGCGTCCTCTTATCCACCGCGCTGACGATTGTCACCGCCTGGGTCTGGTTGCAGGTCCTGCCCTGACCCGGCGGCCTAGTCGGTCTTGATGGGGGCCCCGCCGGAAAAGTTGTTGCCATTGGCATAATCACAAGGCGCCTCCTGCATTTCCAGATGCAGACCCGTGCCGGTATAGGGATGCGCGCGCGCCAGATCCTCATCAACCTCGATGCCAAGACCGGGGGTCTCGGGCGGCAGGATAAAACCATCCTCGACCCGGATCGAGCCTTTGATTAGGTCATTGTGAAAGCTGGTCTCGATGGTTTCGGCCATCAGGAGATTGGGGATCGAGGCCGCCAGATGGATATTGGCCGCCCATTCCACCGGACCTGCGTAAAGATGCGGGGCCATCTGGGCGTTATAGACCTCGGCCATGGCCGCGACCTTTTTCATCTCCCAGATACCACCCGCGCGCCCGAGGGCGGGTTGCAGGATGCTGGCCGCTCCGGCGTGCAATACGGGAGCGAATTCGGCCTTGGTGGTCAGCCGCTCGCCGGTGGCGATGGGGATGTTCACGGATGCCGCGACACGGGCCATTTCCGCAATGTTGTCGGGCGGGATCGGTTCTTCGTACCAAAGCGGAGAATAAGGCTCGATCGCCTTGCCAAGCCGGATCGCGCCGGCGGTGCTGAATTGCCCATGGGTGCCAAACAACAGATCGGCGCGGTCGCCAACGGCCTCGCGGATGGCTTTGCAGAAGGCCACTGAAAGCGAGATATCCGACATCGCAGGCATATGCCCGCCGCGCATCGTGTAAGGGCCGGCCGGGTCAAACTTGATCGCGGTAAAGCCGCGCGCCACGCAATCAAGCGCGGATTCTGCCGCCATCTTAGGCGACGTCCAGAAAGCGGTGATATCGTGATGGGGCAGGGGGTAGAGATAGGTGTAGGCGCGGATGCGTTTGTTCATCAGCCCCCCCAAGAGCGCATAGACCGGACGGCCCCGCGCCTTGCCAAGGATATCCCAGCAGGCGATCTCAAGCCCTGAAAACGCGCCCATGACGCTTAAGTCAGGGCGCTGTGTGAAGCCCGAGGAATAGGCGCGGCGGAACATCATCTCTATATTCTCGGGGTTCTCGCCCCGCATATGACGGGTGAAGACATCGGTAATCACGCCGCGCATCGCCTCGGGGCCGATGGTGCTTGCATAGCATTCGCCCCAACCGGTGATCCCGTCATCGGTCGTAACCTTGACCAAAATCCAATAGCGCCCACCCCATCCGGGGGCTGGCGGGGCGGTGACGATGATATCAAGATCCTTGAGTTTCATTCCATGCTCCGATCTGTGAGGCGGGTTTCGGATCGCCTTTGGCGATCCGACCGGGTGGGGGGCGCTGCCCCCCACACCCCCCGGGATATTTAGGGCCAGAAGAAATGCCGGGTCATTTCAGCAAGATCACATTGCGGCGCGCGGCCCCGGTTTTGGTGTCGGCAATCGCCTCGTTGATCTGATCAAGCCGCCAGCGCCCCGAGATGAGTTCATCGAGTTTAAGGCGGCCCTGCTGATAGAGGTCAACCATCCAGGGGATATCGCGGCGGATGACGACTTCGCCCGCGTAAGAGCCGATCATGGACTGGCCGGCGGCGGCGAAACTTACGGCTTCATAGGTTGAGGGGGAACCGCTATGGGGCATGCCGACCATGATCATTTTGCCGCCCCCCGCAAGGTAGCGCGGCGCCTGATCATAGGCGGCGGCCGCGCCGACGGTGACGAGCACCACATCGGCGCCGCGCCCCATGGCGGCCTTGGCGGCGCGCCAGGGTTTGTCGGTGGTGGCGAGCACGCCGTCTGTGGCGCCAAATTCGCGCGCGGTGTTGAGTTTTTCCTCGCTCATATCGACCGCCACGATGCGCCGGGCCCCGGCAATGCGCGCGCCCTGGATGGCGTTGAGGCCGACGCCGCCGGCACCGATCACCACCACATCCTGACCAGCACGCAGGCCTGCGGCATTGACCACCGCACCGACGCCGGTGATCACGCCACAGGCCAGAAGGCAGGCCGAGGCCATGTCGACGCCTTTCGGCAGTTTCACGATCTGGCTTTGATCGACGACCACCTTTTGCGCAAAGGCCCCGCAGGCCATTGCCTGATGCAGGGTGGTGCCCGCAGTCGTGCTAAGCGGCCCGTGATCGCCGTCATAGCGGGTTTCGCACCCTGTCGGGCGACCCGAGCCGCAGCTTGGGCAGGAACCGCAGGCACGGATCAGGGTGACAACGACCGGATCACCGACATTAAAGCCGCTGACGCCATCGCCGATGGCGCTAATGTGGCCGGCGGCCTCGTGGCCATAGACCGCGGGCAAGGACCCGCCCCAGCCGCCCTCGGCATAGGAAATGTCGGAATGACAAACCGCCACGGCATCCAGATCAACCTCGACCTCGCCTCTCTCGGGCGCGCGCAGCTCGACATCCTCGATCACAAGCGGCGCGCCGAAGCTGTGACATACGGCGGCTTTGATGGTTGGCATGGGGACGCTCCTTTATGCGTTTGGGGCAGGTGACCCGGATTCGCACGCCATCGCAAGTGGTGATTGCCGTTGGGGACTGCGAGCCCGGTTTTGAGGCGTCAGATATGGCCCATTCCAGCCAGTAGTCGTTCAATTCTGGACTCGCGGAACCTTCCGTAAACACTCTCATCCTAATGACGTCCTCAGTTGACGTTCCGGGCAATTTGTGGGTGCAATCGCTTAAACTCAGTCTTCCATTGCGGTAAGGGAGGAGGGGGGTGAGAATGGTAGGCAAAAAATGAAAACCACTACATGTGTTGCTCTGACGACGGCGTTAACGGTGATTGGGGCGCAATGGGCGAGCTACAGTAGTGCGCAGGAAGCCCTATGGGACGAATGTCGCGCGGCCAATAGCTGTACAATCGAGTATGGTCATCTGTCCGACTAGGAGACCGAGCCATTTCTGTTTTTGGGTAAGGTGATGGATAGCAATCACCCCCGCTGGCACCAATATCAACAAGCGCTGCGTAACTACACAAATGTTCGTGAATGTCTGGTCTTGGATGAGCAAAACAAAGCTGAGCCAAATTTGTTGATGATGGATTGGCATCGGGTTGGAGCCGGGCGTGGCGCAGAAGTTTGCATTTTCTGAATTGCGCGCAGTTTGAATGACATAGATCGCATCAAGAAATGGCTCGAGTACCATGCGTTTCGAGTTGGTGAAAAGAGATTACATTATGGTGAAAATTACGTCCCCAGCTTGAAAACTACGCCGGTAGCAAATTTAACTGCTTGGTGGACGCGCGAACAATACCGAGATGTCAGTCCTTCCTGGGCCTCAAGTCTTTTTGGAATTGATCTTATCTTGAGTTATCAGGTCGTGATCGGATTTTCACGAGAAAATGAAGTAACGGCTGTCAATGTGGTGACGCCATCCAAATAAATAAAGGTGGGTGATGGGGACTTTACAACTTGCTGCAAATTATATTGAGGGCACCAGCCTGTTTGCTAACTGGGGCCATCTGCAGATTGTGCATGAGGGGAGCAGGTCAAAGTCTTCGTTCTCACAAAGTTCTGAGTTGATCTGCCTGGCAATTTATAGGTGCAATTCCTTTCAAAATTCCACTTTGTGGAACGGGGCGTGAGGGCTTTATATGAAAATCAGTAGGTTTGTCTTTTCCCTCTTATTTTCTGCTGTACCGTGTTGTTTAGCAACTGTTGCAAATACAGAATCTCCCCAACCGGAAAGCACAATTGGTTTTCTTAAGAACGGAAAGCCGTTGGCGGAGCAGGTTTCTGTGCTTTCCGCAAAAGAGCGGCGCAAGTATGAAAAAGCAATCGCGCGCTTTGCAGAGTCTCCATGTACGGATTTGGTGAGCGAAAGCGCACGTGCCAGAGTTGATTGGGCGAGGATACGAAATACAACGGATCTCGAAGTCTGTCTTTTCCAGAGTGCCGCTGCTTTGAAGAATATTGAATCTTTAATCAGCCTTTTGGAAGAAAGGGATTTTCGCAACGTTTCTAGCAATTTGTACAATCAAAAAGTCACGAGTCGGATAGGCATAGAAGGTGACGGGTACCTTGTTGATGCATCCATGTCGGTTGACTCTTTGCCAGACCATTTCGGTGGGTGGTTCGGAATTAGGACATGGGGGGTCTACGGCCTGTCAGTAGGTATGTTTGTAGACTCAAATGGCAAGCCATTTGATGTCAAAGCCACACTCAATAGGAATTAATACACATGGCTCAGCTCATTCTTGCGGGAAATTGGATATCAGCTACGATCTGTTACGGATGGGTCAAACACCGCGCATGAAGTCACTCAGGTGGCGGGCGTATTTCTCGGGCTGATCGACCGGGGGCACATGGCCCGCGCGGCGCATTAACTGAAACTGCGAACCGGGGATAAGATCAACGGTTTCGCGCACAA
>CBDTZA010000065.1:0-7662 GCA_965364785.1 uncultured Roseovarius sp.
TTATCCGCAGACCGCGATGATCGCGAGTTGGGGCAAGCGGCTGATTGACTGGCTCAACACCTATACCTTTCCCGAGGAGCTGCGCTTTGGTGATCCGGCCTATGCGCGCGAGATTGCCAACCGGTATTTCGACCTGACGCTGGCCAATGGCACCACGACCTGCGCCAGCTATTGCACCATCCACCCCACCAGCGTGACCGCGTTTTTCGAGGCGGCACAGGCGCGCGGGGTGCGCGCGGTGGCGGGCAAGACCTGCATGGATCGCAACGCGCCGCCCGACCTGTGTGATACGGCGCAATCGGCCTATGACGACAGCAAGGCGCTGCTTGAGACATGGCAGGGCGTGGATCGGCTCTCCTATGCGATCACCCCGCGCTTTTCGCCAACCTCAACCCCGGATCAGCTTGCCGCGCTTGGTGCGCTCTGGTCCGAACACCCTGATTGCCTGATGCAGACCCATCTGAGCGAGCAGACAGACGAGATCGCCTGGGTCAAATCGCTCTACCCGTCGGCGCGCGACTATCTTGATACCTATGAGGCGCATGGGCTGTTGGGCGCGCGCGGGCTTTATGGCCACGCCATCCACCTTGAGGCGCGCGAACGCGACCGCCTGCGCGAGGTGGGCGCGGCGCTGATCCATTGCCCGACCTCGAACACCTTCATCGGCTCTGGCCTGTTTGACATGGCCGCGCGCATGGCCGAAGGCCAGCGGGTGGGCCTTGCCACCGATACCGGCGGCGGATCAAGCTTTTCGATGCTGCGTACCATGGCCGCCGCCTATGAAATCGGCCAGCTGAGCGGCACCGCCCTGCACCCCGCACAGCTTTTGTGGCTGGCGACCGCAGGCTCGGCCGACGCGCTGCATATGGGCCACCTCATCGGCAATATCGCCCCGGGGATGGAGGCCGACCTTGTGGCGCTTGATCTTGCCTCAACCCCGGCCATCGCACAACGCAGCGCCCGCGCGGATGACATCTGGGAGGCGCTTTTTCCCACCATCATGATGGGCGATGACCGCGCGATCAAACAGGTCTGGATCGCAGGGCGCGCCCTCTGAACCCCCATCGGGGCAGCACAATTCTCAAGTTAAAACCACGGTTTTTCAGCGGATCCGCTAACAGCCAGACCGCCCCAGCACCATTACCCAGAGGTTGCCGGGCCCGCGCACCAGCCCGAATTCGGCAGCACTTTCGTGCAGCATGTTCTGACGGTGCCCGGGCGAGGCCATCCAGCCGCGCAAGACCTCGCCGAGCGTGCCCTGCCCCTTGGCTATATTCTCGGCCACGAAACAGAACCGGTATTTCTGCCGTCGCACCCGGTCGCCGATGCTGCTGCCATTGGCGCCGGTATGGCTGAAATAGCCCATTTTACCCATGTCGCTGGCATGCGCCGCCGCCGCACGCGTCAGAGCGGGCGACAGGCCAACCGCGCCGCGACCACTTTTCGCGCGCGCGGCGTTGACCCAGTCAAGCGAGGCCTGCCCGAAATCCGCGACCTGCGCCCGTGCCGGTGTCATCGGGGCACCCAGCACAAGGATGAGCGCGACAAGATAAAATAGACGAAACCGAAGCATCAGCGTCCTTTCCAAGTGACCTTGCCCCAACCTAGCCCTCGGCCAGGGCCCGCGCCAGCCGGTTTTGCCGCTCGATCACCCTCGGCAAATCTATGCTGATCAGATGACCGTCGCGCACCACTTGCCGCCCCTCGACGAACAGATCGCGCACACCCGTCGGCCCCGCCAGCACAAGCGCCGCCGGGTCCCAGCTTCCGGCGCTCTCGATGCCACGCGCATCCCAGATCGCGATGTCGGCGCGCTTGCCAAGGGCAATCTGACCGCAATCGCTGCGCCCCAGAACCTCGGCCCCGCCACGTGTTGCAATTTCAAGCGCCTCGCGTGCGCTCATCGCATCTGCGCCCTGGCTGACCCGCTGCAACAACATCGACTGGCGCGCCTCAAGCATCAGGTTTCCGGCGTCATTGCTGGCCGATCCATCGACCCCAAGACCCACCTTGACGCCTGCATCCCGCATCGCCCGCACCGGCGCGATGCCTGATCCAAGGCGACAGTTGGAACAGGGGCAATGCGCAACGCCGGTTCCGGTTTTTGAAAACAAATCAATCTCTTGCGCATCCAACTTTACACAATGCGCATGCCAGACATCGGCGCCGGTCCAGCCCAGATCCTCGGTATATTGCCCCGGACGACAACCGAAATTGGCCTCGGAATAGGCAATATCCTCGTCATTTTCGGCCAGATGCGTGTGCAGCATCACCCCCTTGTCGCGCGCCAGAAGGGCCGCGTTGCGCATCAAATCGCGGCTAACGGAAAACGGCGAACAGGGCGCGATACCGACCCGGCACATTGATCCCTCTTTAGGGTCATGAAAGGAGTCAATTACGCGAATACAGTCACTTAGAATATACTCTTCATCTTCTACAAGAGTATCGGGCGGCAAACCACCCGCAGTTTCGCCAATGCTCATCGCGCCACGGGTGGGGTGAAACCTCAAGCCGATCTCAGCCGCCGCATGAATCGTATCCTCAAGCCGCGCGCCATTTGGAAAAATGTAAAGATGATCCGAACTTAGCGTGCATCCTGAAAGTGCCAGCTCGGCCAGCCCGGTGAGCGCCGAGACCTGCATTTCATCCGGCCCAAAGCGCCCCCAGATCGGATAGAGCGTCTTCAGCCAGCCAAACAACAGTGCGTCCTGCGCCCCCGGCACCGCTCGCGTCAGGCTTTGATAGAGGTGATGATGTGTATTGACCAAACCCGGCGTTACCACACAGCCCGCCGCAAGAACCACCTCGCCATCGCTCTCAAGGCCATGGCCGACACCGGCAATGATGCCATTGCGGATCAGGATATCAGCGCCGCGCAACTCTTCGCGTGCATCGTTCATCGTGAGCAGATAGTCCGCCCCACGGATCAGTATTTCTCTCATGAAAATAACCCTTTGCCAGTGCTTCCTCACCCCCTCTGGAAGCATGGATCGCACGGCGGAAAGGGGTTAAGAACCGTGCAGCAGATACCTTTTACGCCAAAACAGGCGAGGCGATCAAGCCACCCGCGATAAAACCTCCAACGCGGCGGCGTGCTGTTCATGGCTAGCCGCCGCAAGTACGCGACCGCCCTGATGCGCGGGGCCGCCGCGCCAGTTGGTGACGATCCCCCCCGCCGCCTCAATCACGGCAATCGGGGCGTGAATGTCGTAAGGCGCAAGCCCGGCTTCGACCACCAGGTCGATTTGTCCCGCCGCCACAAGCGCATAGGCATAGCAATCCAGACCATAGCGCACCAGCTTGACCTGTTGTGCCAGTTCTGCAAAACCCGCGCCTTCGGCGGCTGTGCCGACCTCGGGGAAGGTGGTGAACAGGATCGATTCGCTTAACGGGCGATCACCGCGCGCCTTGAGGGGGTGTGTACCATGCGGCCCGGTCATCGTTGCGCGCCCGAACCCGCCCTCGAACCGTTCGCCAATATAGGGTTGATCAATCAGGCCAAAGACAGGGCCGCTGTCATCAGAAAGCGCGATCAACACCCCCCAGGTGACAGAGCCCGACAGAAAGGCGCGCGTGCCGTCGATCGGATCAAGCACCCATGTCAGACCGCTTTGCCCGGCAACCTGGCCAAATTCTTCGCCCAGGATTCCATCCTCGGGGCACATCCGGGTCAGGATATCGCGCATCGCACGCTCGGCGGCGCGGTCGGCCTCTGTTACCGGGTCAAACGTGCCATCCGAGTGTTTATTATCGGCCACCAGACCGGCGCTCCGAAAAAACGGAAAAACCGCCGCACGCGCGGCATCAGCCAACGCATGGGCGGTCTTTATTTTAGTGTCGCTGTCCATGACCGGCCCCGCCCCTTATCTGTCCCTTGCGGGTGCAGACTTAGACCGCAGGCCTGTCAGGCTCAAGCCACCTCGCTCAGAACGCGGGCAAGATCAAACAACCGGCGGCGCTGATTTTCCGGGATCGCATAATAAGAGCGGACCAGATCAAGCGCCTCTTTGTCACCAAGAATATCCGACGGTACATTGTCGGTTTTTTCGCGGTTTGGATCGTTTTCGTGCTCAAGCCCTTCAAAGAAAAAGCTGATTTCGACCTCAAGCGAATCGGCAATATCCCAGAGGCGAGACGCGCTGACACGATTTGCGCCGGTTTCATATTTTTGAATTTGCTGAAATTTAATTCCAACGCTCTCCGCCAGCTGCTGCTGAGTCATACCGACCAGCCAGCGACGATGCCGAATGCGTTTTCCAACATGCACATCTACGGGGTGCGGCATTGAATATTCCTTCTGTTTTCACTTTTAACTCGCCAGTAATTTGGCATTCCACGAGGCTAAACACGCCCAAAAATCACGCGGCGCATCCCAGCAGCGCATGCCAGAACCTAACAAGATACTACCAAAATACAAGATATATTGCTATCCGATTACGAGCCTTACCCAAAAGAAACACAATCTAAGCGAGCGACTGACCTTTTGGATAGGGCGGACTCAACCCTGACTGGCAATTTGACAGGTCGAATCAAATTAGTCTAATTCGATCAACAGTTTGTTGCCAAAACTGGCAGAATCAAAGCAGAATCAAAAAGGGGACCACATGCGCGCTTTTCACATCGCCACCACCGGGGCCGCGCCCGCCATCTGCGACATAGCGCGCCCTGACCCCAGGCCCGGAGAGCTTAGGTTGAGGATTGAGGTTTGCGGTCTCAATTTCGCTGATCTTTTGATGATCAAGGGCGAGTATCAGGATACCCCGCCTGCGCCCTTCACGCTTGGCATGGAGGTGGCCGGCACCGTCGACGCCCTTGGCCCCGACACCGACGGCCCTGCCCCCGGCACGCGGGTTGCGGTCTTTGGCGGTCAGGGCGGGCTGGCGGACTATGGCTGTTTTCCGGCGAATCGCGCCGTGGTCTTGCCCGATGATATGGCGTTCACCGATGCCGCCGCGTTTCTGATTGCCTATGGCACCAGCCATGTCGCGCTGGATCACAAGGCGCGCCTGCAACCGGGCGAGACGCTTTTGGTGCTGGGCGCGGCGGGGGGCGTCGGCCTGACGGCGGTGGAGATCGGCAAACAGATGGGCGCACGGGTGATCGCCTGCGCGCGCGGCGCCGATAAGCTTGAGGTCACGCGTGCCGCCGGGGCCGATCACCTGATTGACGCCAAAACCCAAGACATCCGCGAGGCCTGCAAGGCGCTTGGCGGGGTGGATGTGGTCTATGATCCGGTCGGCGGCGATCAGTTCAAGGCCGCCTTTCGCGCCTGCAACCCCGAGGCGCGCCTGCTGAGCATCGGCTTTGCCAGCGGCGAGGTGCCGCAAATTCCGGCCAATCATCTGTTGGTGAAAAACCTGTCGGTGATCGGCCTTTATTGGGGCGGCTACCTGAATTTCCGCCCCGAGGTGGTCACCAACAGCCTTGCTACCCTGTTTGAGTGGTACGCAGAGGGCCGCATCAAACCCCACATAAGCCATGTCCTGCCGCTTGAGCGCGCCGCCGAGGCGCTTGAATTGCTGCGTTCGCGCCAATCCACCGGCAAGGTGGTGGTTACGCTGACATAAGGGCGGCGGGCGCAGGGATCGCGCCAAACCCGTTGCGCAGCATCTGGGCCAGTTCATCGAGAACCTTGTCGCGGCCACCGCGCATGTAAAGATTGATCTTCTGCACCCCGAGATCGGGCAAAAGCCCACCGGGATTGATCGCCTGAAGATGCGGCGGCAGGCTATTTTCCAGCAGGGCACCGATCGCAAGATCGGCGCTGACCACGGCCTCGACGGCGCGGTCGTCTTCCGATTCCACCGCCATTTCCCAATCGATCCCGGCCTCGTCAAGCTTGCGCAACACGATCGGGCGAAAGATGCAGCAGGTACAGAACGCAAGGCGCAGGGGGCGCCGTTTCCACGCGACACCATCCTGCGCCCCGGTCCAGCGCAGCGGCATTTCGGTCAATGTTTCGCCGCCCTCGCCCACACCCTGCTCGGTCGTCAGGATTATGTCGACTTCGCCCTTGCCAAGCGCGTCGCGCAGGCGGACCGTGCTGGACGAGCGCAGTTGCACATTGACCCGCGGAAAGGCCGCGTTCAGAGATTTCAAAACCCGCGGCACCACCGGATAGACGATGTCATGGGGCACCCCAAGGATCAGTTCGCCCTCATAGGTCTCTTCGGTCAGGCGCCCGACAACCTCGTCATTGAGATCAAGCATGCGCCGCGCATAGCCCACAAGCTGTTCACCCGAGGCGGTCAGCGACACCCGCCGGTTGGCCCGGTCCATAAGCTTGAGGTCTAGCATATCCTCAAGCCGCTTGATCTGCATCGAGACCGCCGATTGCGTCAGGTTAAGCGCCGAGGCCGCGCGGGTCACACCGCCCTGATCGGCCACCGCCACCAAGGATCGCAATGTCGTTATATCAAGATTTCGCATTGATCACATTCCCTGATGGTTCACGTCATAAACATTCATTTTTAATATTGCACCAACTCAGGCAGAAAGATCAACAGAAGAAATACATAAGTGATCTGACATCACATTTTGGAAAGGAACAGACCATGAGCCTTAACATTCACGCCCCTGCCCGGCCCCGCGCCCTGCCCCGTCCGCACCTTCGCCTGCGTGACATGCTGGCGGTCTGGACCCAACGCCGGGCCCTGTATGCGCTTGACGACGACGCTCTTGTCGATCTCGGGCTGAGCCGCAGCGATGCAGAGGCCGAAGCCCGCCGCCCGTTCTGGGATTTGCCGACGCAGATTTGCCGCTAGAATACGCAGATCAGACAGGGATCAGGCAGACGCGCGCGAAAGCCTTAGAAAAACGCTCGCTAAAACTTGAAAACTGGGTACACCTACCCGATATTACTTGCAAAGCTCCATAACGGGGCGGCCATTTTCATATCGGAGGTATTCATGGCAGAGTTCAACACGATCCGGACAGCGACGGGCACACGCACCAGCGCCCAGATTGACGCGGGTCTTCGCGCACACATGAACAAGGTCTACGGCACCATGTCCTTTGGCATGCTGATCACAGCCCTTGCCGCATGGGCCATCGCGGGGCTTGCCGTCACAACCGACCCTTCGGCGGCCGCCGCACAATTGCCCAATGGCACGATGCTGTCGGGTCTTGGTGCAGCCCTTTACCTCTCGCCACTCAAATGGGTGGTGATGCTGGCACCGCTCGGTTTTATCATGTTCGTCTGGGGCTCTTTGCAAAAGCGCGGGTCTGCCGCAGCGGTACAGCTTGGGTTTTTCGCCTTTGCCGCGCTCATGGGTGTCTCGATGAGCTCGATCTTTCTGGTCTTCACCAGCTTTTCGATTGTTCAGACCTTTGTGGTGACCGCCATCGCCTTCTCGGCGCTGTCGCTCTACGGCTATACCACCAAGAAAGACATCTCGGGCATGGGTACGTTCCTGATCATGGGTGTTGTCGGCCTGTTGGTGGCGATGGTGATCAACATGTTCCTGCAATCGCCCGCGATGATGTTCGCGATCTCGGCGATCGGGGTTCTGGTCTTTGCCGGTCTGACCGCGTTTTACACGCAAGGGATCAAGAACACTTATGTCGCCCACGCGGCACATGGCGATCAGGATTGGCTTGACAAGGCTGCCTATGACGGCGCGCTGAGCCTCTAAATCAGCTTCCTGAACATTTTCCAGTTCC
>CBDTZA010000066.1:0-7660 GCA_965364785.1 uncultured Roseovarius sp.
AATCAGCCTGCGTGGCACCAAAGGTGTTCTGATCAACATCACCGGCGGTCATGACCTGACGCTGTTTGAACTGGACGAGGCCGCAAACCGGATCCGCGAAGAGGTCGACGCCGACGCCAACATTATCGTCGGCAGCACGCTTGACCCGTTGATGGAAGGCTCGATGCGCGTCAGCGTTGTTGCCACCGGCATTGACGCCACCGAAAAGGCCGACGATATGCCGGTGCCGCGTCGTTCGCTGGCCCAGCCCCTGAAACAGGCAGCACCCGCACGGGTCGCTGAAGAGGATGAAGCGGCCCCTGCACAGGTTGCTGCCACTTCGGCCGAATCTGAGCCGCCGCTGTTCCGCGAGCTGGATGCGCAACGCGCCGCCGCCGAGGACCAGATGGAGGATATCTTTGAAGAGGAGAGCGCCGCAGACGATCTGCCGCCGCCCGCCTATTCCCCCCGGGTCGAAGAATTCGCGCCTGCGGCCTATGCCGATGAGGACGAACTTGACAGCTTTGTCGCCCCGCGCGCACCCACGCCCGGTACCCCGTCGCAAGAGGCCATGCAGCGCCTGCAAGCGGCTGTCAGCAAAGCGCCGACCCAGCCCCAGCAGCGCCGCCCGCAACCCGCCGAGTACCCGCAACAGCCCGCGGCCGAAGAGCGCCCGCGCTTTGGCATCAACTCGCTGATCAACCGGATGACGGGTCACGCTGCCCCCGAAGCCGAGCGTCAGCCGCAACAGCCCGCGCGCCCTGTACGTCATCAGCCGCCGATGCAGTCGGCACAGCCACAACAGGCCCCGGCCCGTATTCAGGATGAAGACGAGCAGATCGAAATTCCGGCGTTTCTGCGCCGTCAAGCCAACTGATCATCGGCCGACTGGGGTTGGAAAGGGTCACCCCGAGGGTGACGCATTCCGTGTCGTGAGACCCACCTGAAAGCAGACCTGTCGCACTCGGTGTGGCAGGTCTTTCTTTTTACCTGACCTTGAACCGTGTCACATGCTCTGGGGCCTCAACACCCTGAAGATTTCGCGGATCGGGAATAGGCGTGCCGATTTCGGTCCGCACCGGGATGACTCCGGCCCAGATCGGCAGGGTATAGTCGTCGTCCTCATCACTCGGACCGCCGGTTCGGATCTTGGCGCTGCCTTCGGTGATCTCCATCCCAAGCACCATCGTCGCCTTGATATCCTGCGCATGATCGGCACGCAGGGTGTCATAGCGGCCGGGGTAAAGCCCCTCCATGAACTGCCGCAGCTTTTGCAGTTTGGTGTCGGGATCCTCGACCATATGCGCCGTCCCGAAGAGCATCACTGAGCGGCTATTGACCGAATGATGCATGCCTGAACGTGCCAGAACAAAGCCGTCCAGAATGGCGACACTCAAACAGACCTCGGCATTGCGGGACTTGCGCAACGCGCGGCTGGCAGACGAGCCGTGCCAATAGACATGATTGCCCTCGCGCCATTGCATCGTCGGGGTGACATAGGGTTTGCCGTCTATGACATAGCCGACGCTGCACATTGGTTGGGCGTCGAGGATTGCATAGATGGTGTCGCGATCAAAATGGCCGCGCGTGTGAAGCCGTTTGAGGCGAGAGCGGTCTGTGACTTTGAGATCTTCCATCGGGCAAGGCTTTCCTTGAAATTGATTGATCCGTGATCTTTATCGACCTATTGGCTATGACAACATGACCACTTTTGATAAAAAATATCAGTCCAATTTTGACGCAGCCCTATTTGGCCTCACGCTTGATCGCGGCGCCAAGACGCCGTTGCATATTCAGTTGGTCGAGGCGTTGCGCGACTTGATCCTGTCCGGCGATGACGTGGCGGGCCTGCGAGTGCCAAGTGGGCGCAATCTGGCGGTTGAGCTTTCGGTGTCGCGCATGACGATCACCACGGCCTATGATCAGCTTCTTGGCGAGGGCTATCTTGTGGCGCGCAAAGGCAGCGGCACTTTTGTGGCGGATCACCTGCGCCATCTTGTGTCGCCGCCTGTGCGCCGTGCACATGCGGCCCCGGAGCCCAAGCCCTGGCTTCCGTTTCAGCCGGGTTTGCCGGACCCCTCCCTCTTTCCGCACCGCGTGTGGGCGCGCCACCTTGAGAGGGCCTGGCGTGATCCGGCACCGGGTCTTTTGGCGCAACCGGATGCCTTCGGCTGGTATCCCCTGCGCCAAGCGATCTGCGATCACCTTTCGGTCTGGCGGGGCCTGACCTGTAACCCAGAACAGGTGCTGATTACCGGGGGCGCGTCAGAGGCGATCGACATCATTTGCCATGCGATCCTCAAGCGCGGTGATGTTGCCGCGGTTGAGGATCCCGGCTGGCATCCGCTGCGCAGTGTTCTGGCAAAATCTGGCCTGCACCAGCGCCCACACCGCATTGATGCCCAAGGCCTGAACGCCGCGCAGTTAACCGGTGGCGTCTCGGCGGTGTTTGTTACCCCGTCGCGCCACTTTCCGACCGGGACGGTCATGCCGCTCGCGCGCAGGCTGGACCTTTTGGAGTGGGCGGCGCAAAATGCGGCGCTGATTGTCGAGGACGATTACGATAGCGAATTCCGTTACCGGGGGCAGCCGTCGCCCGCCCTAGCCGGGCTTGATGGCCTCAAGACCACGATCTATCTGGGCAGTTTCTCAAAGCTGCTGAACCCGGCGTTGCGCATCGGCTATCTGGTCCTGCCCGAAGCCCATATCCCGGCGATCCGCGCCTATGTTCTGCAATCGGGGACGCGGGCGTCGCTGGTGCCGCAGCCCGCCTTGGCAGAGTTCATGCAGAGCGGCGATTTCGCGACACATCTGCGCCGGATGCGCAGAACCTATGCCAAGCGGCAGGCAAGTCTTGTTCTGGCGCTGGAGGGGGCAGGGGAGGTCCTTGATATCCAGAGCGATCCATCCGGCATGCATTTGTGTTGCGGGCTGCGACGCGAGGCCTTGAGCCACACCTCGGACGCCGACATATCGCGGCGCGCGGCAGAACGGGGGCTGTGTGTGCGGGCGCTGTCGTCGCATGCGGTTCTGCCCGACCCGCCGCAGGCGCTTTTGCTGGGCTATGCGGCCTTTGATGAAGAGACACTGGCACGCGCGGCACAGGGGCTTGCCGAGGTGCTGCACGAGTTTGGGTGATCAGGGACAGGCGAACCGGCTTGGCTCAGTTGCTTGGGCGCAGTTGCTTGGGCGCAGGGGGCTACTCGGGCTGTTCGGCAAGCAGATGGGTTTTGATCCGTTGATAGCCATAGCCGATATGGACCCGCTGAACAAAACCGACGGCGGCCATATCATCTTCTTCCAGCGCGGTGCAGAGGTCCGACAGCTCATCCAACAGCGATTTGGCCACCTCGGAGCCGACAATCGTGCTCACGCGGTGCCAGGTGCTCGCGGCCTGATAATAGGTCTGAAGCCAGAAAGAGCGCAGCACGACATTGCTGATCAGGTCAGCGATCAGCTTGTTCAGGCGATCGTTGAGTTTGACATAGGTGCGCGGGTCCACATTCATGCCCCAGCCCTGAACCTCGTTCAGCAATGCGTGCGCCGCGACCTTGTGATCTTTGGTGACCTGACCGGGCGAGAGTGTTCCGATCAGCATCGCTAACTCTAGCCGCATCTCATAGACATGCCTGATTTCGGCGTCTGAAAGGGCAACGACGACGGTGCCAACACCGTTGCGCGTCTCAATCAGACCGAGATGGCTTATGCGGCTGATGGCGTCGCGCACCGGCGTGCGGCTTACGCCGAATTCCTTGGCAATCACGGCTTCCTTGAGTTGATCGCCGGGTCGATAATCCAGAAAGCAAATGCGTTCGAGAATGAGCCTCTGAATGCTTTCCACAGTGCTTTCCACAATGGTTTCCCCATCGGGTCCCCCATTGGTTTCCGGCGCCAGACGTTTGTCGATCAAAGACAAGGTATATTCCTCATGTGGACAGGGCCGATAGCATCGTTTGGATAGAGTAAAGGACTCATGTGTTCAATCAACACTCAAAAGCCGCTTTGATTGAAGGGCCTTGGATTTACCGACAGGTTTGCGGCTGCGCTTGGGTCTGTCGGTGTTTGGGGTCATGCCGCCCGGGTCAATCGTGTCGGCTCACATTATGCGTCGTCCCGTGGTCGTTGATCCAGCGTGGAGTGTGCCCGGCGAGGGCTGTAAAATCCGTCCCAGTCGTCGATAATGCGTCTGGCGTGGAAGCCGCCCTGCAATTGGTGCGCGTGAAGGGATCGACCAATCCCCTAATCATCCTCGCAAAAAAAAGTTATCAAACCTATCCTTTAGGGTGTATATTTTTTGCACGATAAGCTGTTGCGAGAGTGTAAGCTGTGCAGATTCAAATTGATTGGTCGAAGGGGTGCCGGAAATGTTTAAGTTTGCACCTACAGGTTTCACATTGCACAAGAATCTGGACGAAACGGCGACGCTGCGCATACTCAACGCCTTTGCGGTTGATGTGATCGCCATTCCAAGCGTCGAAGATCTATTCTGGTATGTGGCGCAAAATGTCGTCGGGCAACTGAACTTCGTTGACTGTGTGATTTATCAAGCCAATCAGGATCAGACCGAGCTTACCCAGGTTGCCGCACTCGGCGAAAAAAACCCTTTTGGGCGGAGCATTATCAACCCGCTTAAAATACCTTTTGGCCAGGGGATTACCGGGAAAGTCGCGCAAGATCGAAAAGCGATAATCGTTGACGACCTTCTGAAAGATCAAAACTATATTCCGGATACGCAACCGGCACGCTCGGAAATTTGTGTACCGTTGGTGTCTCGCGGTCGCGTGGTGGGCGTTATTGACAGCGAACATCCAAATCCGGGGGTGTTTGGTGCGCCAGAGATGGAAGTCCTGACCACGGTTGCCGCGATGGCGAGCGCCAAAATTGAACTTCTGGAAGAAGCGGAACGTTCAAAACAGCGGTATCAGGATCTGGTGAAATCCCATGCTCAATTGAGCGAAGAGACGACCAATCGGAAGGCCCTGGAATCCAAATTATATGAAGCACGAAAACTAGAATCGATTGGTCGGCTCACCGGACGGTTTGCGCATGATTTCAACAATTTTCTCACCGTGATTTCAGGCAATCTTGAGCTTCTGGAAGGCGACATCAGCCCCCCTTTATCCATCGCAAGCCTGACCGATGCCCAGACGGCTGCGGCGCGGGGGGCGAAACTGATCCGGGACATGCTGGCGTTTTCCCAACGCACCCGTTTGAACCCGGTGATTTCTGACCTGAACGATCTTGTCATCAATACCTGCGAGCGCAGCAAACACCTTTTGACCCACGCGGTCGAGCTGACCCTTGCGGATGATCTCTGGGTGGTGAATGTTGATCCGAAAGTCGCTGAAAACGCTCTGGTCAATCTTATCCTGAATGCGCAAGATTCTATGTCTGAGGGCGGCAGGCTAGAGATTACGACAGAGAATATCACGCATGATTGGTCTGACAAACAAGCGCTCGCAACAGGGCTTGACCCCGGAAACTATGTCCGCCTGAGCGTCAAAGATCAGGGCGAGGGGATTCCCGAGGACTGTTTGGCGCAGATTTTTGATCCATTCTTTACAACCAAGGGCGTCGGCGCGGGCTCAGGGTTGGGTTTGTCGATGGTTTTCGGTTTCATGCAACAATCGGGGGGGGCAGTAGAAGTTGAGTCCAAAGTCGCTCAGGGGTCCATATTTAGGCTGTATTTCCCAGCTGCCTCCAGCAACAAAAACGATTTGTTAACCTTAAATCCTTAACCAAAAGTTACATCAAACTTTGGGGGGACTGATGTTAACTTCATCGCAAAACCAAACTGACGACATGGGATGTCTTCCACTTGTCAGTGTTCGTGGCCTACGAGCGGGCAATAAAGCTGAATTCAAGGCCGTTGCAGATGCCATAGGCCAGGCTGCCCGTGATATCGGGTTCTTCAGGATCTGTGATCACGGAATTGACCCGGCACTTATCGAAGCAACATATCAGTCGGCCAGACAGTTCTTTTCGCTGCCCGAGGCAACCAAGCGGCGCTACTATATCGGCAACAGTTCAAATCACCGGGGCTATGTCCCTTTCACCGAAAAAGGCGATTATCCTGATGAGGTCAACCGCAGCTATGAAGCTTTTGACCTCGGGCTTGATCTGCCAAAGGATGATCCGGATTATCTTGCGGGCAACCGTGTGTTGGGGCCCAATGTCTGGCCTGAGCTTGCTGGGTTCAAAGAGACGGTCGCGCGATATTATGGCGAAGTCTCGGCGCTTGGGCGGTTGGTCTGTTCGGCCCTCGAGCTGCATCTCGGGCTGCCGCGCGGGGCGATGACCGATCACATGAGCAAGCCGATTTCGCAACTCAGATTGCTGCACTATGTTCGGCAAAAGAAAATGGCGGATCACCGGTCGGTGAACATGGGGGCGCATACCGATTATGAATGCCTGACCCTGCTGCATACACGCAACAAAGGGTTGCAAGTCATGACACGGGATGACCGGTGGATCGACGTCCCCGTGGACCCCAATGTATTGGTCGTCAATATCGGCGACATGCTTGAGGCCTGGAGCAACGGCTTGCTGCGCTCGACCCCGCATCGGGTACTCAATCACAGCCCCGAACGGTTTTCCCTGCCGTATTTTGTGGCCACCAATCATGATACGGTGATAAAGCCCTTTGCCAAGCTGGTGAGCGCAAAGCGGCAAGCCAGGTACGAGCCTTTTTTGGCCGGAGCACATCTGGAGCGTATGCTGGTGCGCGATTTTCCGTATTTGCGAAATTCAGGGCCGAGTGGAGCGGCCCGCTATCCAGGTGGCGCAGAACCGTCCACTCACAATCCATTTGAACAACGATTAAACCGGAGCACCGTTTAGGCCATGCCTCAGTTAGACACCATTCTTGCCGTGGCCGTTGCCGCGTTTGCCTTAAGCGCGACACCCGGACCCTCGATGCTTTATGTCCTGTCGCGCAGCGTCGGACAGAGCCGTGCCGCCGGCTTGGCATCGGCCCTCGGCCTGGGGCTTGGGGGGATGCTGTTGGCGGTGGCCACCGCGCTCGGTCTGGCGGTCATTTTTGCAAAATTCGATTGGCTTGTTTTGACGTTGCGCTATGTCGGGTCGGCCTATTTGGTGTGGTTGGGGGTGGGTATGATCCGCGGCGCGCGCACCAGCGCCCACTTTGCCCTTGAGGCCCAGAAGGTCACCCAAAGTTCTTTTGCCTCGATCATCTGGCAGGGCGTATTGGTCGAGCTTCTCAACCCCAAAACCGTCTTGTTTTTTGCTCTTTTCCTGCCGCCATTTGTCGATGCAGGCGCAGGGCAGATGGGGGAGGGCAGTGTTCAGTTGCAACTTCTCACTCTGGGCGTTCTTGTGCCGCTCACGGCGGTCCCGTCAGATATTCTTGTGGCATATATGGGGGGCACCATGACGCAAGCCATCAACCGCCAACAGGCGATCCGCGAAGGCCTCGCCTGGGCTGGCGGGCTGATCCTGATTGGCATTGCGATGAATTTGCATTTCGAATTCATCTGATGCTGGCCCTGCGCAAAAAGCAGAACCACGTCAAATCACCACCAACCGCGCGCTGCATTGGCCTGCCAACACGCACCCGGTGATTTGCATCCCTTGACTTTGGTCAACGCTTTTGTTCGGGTGCTATACTACCCGATAATCGATGTGTTCAAAAGCCGGGGTCACATGTCTGGAAATTTTCTAA
>CBDTZA010000067.1:0-7651 GCA_965364785.1 uncultured Roseovarius sp.
GGAACCCGCAAGCGGTACGCCCACCCACTGCGTCGCCCCCGACGCCACCATCCAACAGGTGATGGAACAGGCTCAGGGCCATGACGCCCCCGTCGGCGTAAGCGATGAGGGCAAAGTCATCGGCCAGATCACCCGCAACCGGATTCTCGCCAAACTGCTTGATCCACGCGCCTGATCGCGCTTTCACCGTTCCCCAAGTACTCCGGGGGGGGCGCCCAAAGGGCGACGGGGGCAGCGCCCCAATCCCCCTCAGACCTTGGTCGCCGAAACCGAAGGCGTGATCGCGCGCCGCTTCAGCACCGCCTCGCGCCAGCTGATGAAACTGATCGCCGCCACGATCACCGTGCCGCCCAGCACCACGAACACATCCACCCCCTCGCCAAAGACCAGCGCCCCAAGCGCCACGGCCCAGACCAGTTGCAGGAAGGTGACCGGCTGAGTGACCGCCAAAGGTGCGGCGCGAAACGCCAGCGTCATCGTGAAATGTCCCGCCGTCGCAAGACAGGCCACGCCAAACAGGATCGTCAATTCGCCCATCGTTGGCGTCACCCAGACCGCCGCCGCCAGGGGGGCCAGCCCGATGGCGACCGTAATCGACAACATCGCCACCACGATCCCGGCGCTACAGCGATCCGACAACGCCTTCGCCGTCAGGTAAGACGCCCCAAAAAACACCGCCGTGAACAGCATGGCAAAATGACCGGGCCCAACCTCGCGAAAGCCCGGGCGCAGAATGATCAATGCCCCAACCAGGGCCGCCAGCACCGCCAACACCCGGCGCAGTGCCAGCGTTTCACCCAGAAAAAGCGCCGCCCCGAGGGTGACATAAATTGGCGAGAGAAAATTCATCGCCGTCACATCCGCGATCGGAATGCGCGCCATGGCAAAGAACCAGAGCGACACACCAACCGTATGCACCGCACCGCGCGCGCCAAACATAAGCCAGATCCGCCGCTCAAGCCGCAACCGCATCAATGGCCCCAACATCGGCAGCAGGAACACAAGCCCCATCGCATAGCGCAGAAAGGCCGCCTGTGGCGCCGGTATCCGCGTGCCGAGAACCTTCACAAGGGCGGTGACCCCGACAAAGAGAATACCTGTCACGACCATCCAGAAGATGCCCAATCCCGGCTTTGAGGCTGTCTCTGGCGTGAAGGTCAGCTCTGCTCGCATCCCGGCATTAACTCACGGGAACGCCCGCCTGTCGAGCGCCCCGCGCCGCATTTGCATGCATCCGGCGCAATCCTGTATCCCACCAAGGACATGGCTTCGACGTGCGGTCCCCGGCTGAACGCGCCCTCACCCCATCAGCAACCGCGCCGCAATCGCCCACATCACCACGCCGATCACCGCGTCCAGTACCCGCCAGCTTATCTCGCGGCGAAACAGCGGCGCCAAAAGCCGCGCGCCATAGCCGAGGCAAAAGAAGAACCCAAAGCTTGCGGTGACAGCCCCCATGCCAAACCCAAGCCTGTCGTCATATTGCGCAGAGACCGAGCCGAGCAGAACCACCGTATCGAGATAGACATGCGGGTTGAGCCAGGTCAGCGCCAGACAGGTCAGCATCGCGCGCCGCAGGCTGCCGGTGCCAGTACCCGCCTCTAGCACCGCGCCACCGCGCCAGGCGGCGAGAAAGTTGCGCGCGCCGTACCAGATCAGAAACGCCGCCCCGCCATAGCGCATGACCCGCTCAAGCCCCGGCACACGTTCGGCCAATGCGCCAAACCCGGTCACCCCAAAGGCGATCAGCGCCGCATCCGAGCAGGCACAGACCAGCACCACGGCCAGCACATGTTCGCGCCGCAACCCCTGGCGCAACACAAAGGCATTCTGCGACCCGATCGCCAGGATAAGGCTTAGCCCAAGGGCAAATCCCGCCACCACTGCCTGCATGATGTTATACCCTCCTGCCACCGCGATAAGCCGAAATTATGCGACAGATGCAAGCTTGCTGCGGCATTTTTGATCCAACATGACCCAATCCGCGTATCAAGACCATGATGCCAAAAGCGCATCGACAGGGCATCATGCCCAAGCCGGAACATTCAAGGAGGACAGTTCATGAAACGCCGTTCACTTCTCAAGGGCGCCATTTTTGCCGCCACCGCAAGCCTGATTACCGCCTGCGCCCAACCCGATCAGGGAGATGATATCGTCGATATCGCCGCCTCTAACCCGGATTTCTCGACGCTTGTGACGGCCGTGCAGGCCGCAGGTCTCGTTGAGACGCTCAAGGGCCCCGGCCCATTCACGGTCTTTGCACCCACCAATGATGCCTTTGCTGCGCTGCCCGCAGGCACGGTAGAAAGCCTGCTTCTCCCCGAGAACAAGGACAAGCTGACCGCGATCCTGACCTATCACGTGGTGCCCGGCCAGATCACTTCGGATCAAGTCATCGGTCAGCGTCAGGACGTGGCCACCGTGCAGGGGCAGACCGTGCATGTGAACGGCATGGTGGGGAAATACGGCTCTGGCGTCCGCGTCAACAACGCCAATGTCACCGCCGCAGATATCATGGCCACCAACGGTGTGATCCATGTGATCGACAAGGTATTGCTGCCCAAGTGATGCGCTTACGGACAAAAGACTGCAGGCCGGGACACTCCGGCCTGTGCCACGACCAGAGGCCCGGTTTAGGCCGATCTGCGGCCCGCCAATCCTCCATAATGCGAAACGCCCGGCAGGGTTTTTCCCACTGGGCGCTGATCTATTGACCGGTTTTCGGCGCGACGCGCGACCCTAACCCTCCGAAAGCTGTTCCATGACCTCGTCAGAGGCCTCGAAATTGGTGGTAATGCGCTGTACATCGTCGTCGTCCTCAAGCGCGTCGATCAGCTTCATCAGCTTTTGCATCGCCTCAAGGTCCATCTCGGTGGTGGTCACAGGTTTCCACACAAGCTTGGTCGAGGTGCTTTCGCCAAGCGCGGCCTCAAGCGCGGTCGCGACCTCGTTAAGATCGGTATCGGCGCACCAGATGACATGACCATCCTCGGCGCTTTCCACGTCCTCGGCGCCGGCCTCGATTGCGGCCATCATCACCGTGTCGCTATCGCCCACTTCGGCGGGATAGCTGATTTCGCCCTTGCGCTCGAACATGAACCCGACCGAGCCGGTCTCGCCAAGGTTGCCGCCGTTCTTGGAAAAGGTCGAGCGCACAGTGCTGGCGGTGCGGTTGCGGTTGTCGGTCATCGCCTCGACAATCACCGCAACGCCGCTTGGGCCATAGCCCTCATAGCGGATTTCTTCATAATCTTCGCCCTCGCCGCCGATCGCCTTTTTGATGGCGCGTTCGATATTGTCCTTGGGCATCGACTGGGACTTGGCCTCTTTTATGGCAAGGCGCAGGCGGGGGTTTTTGTCCGGATCCGGGTCGCCCATTTTCGCGGCAACCGTGATCTCTTTGGAAAACTTAGAGAAAAGCTTGCCCCGCACGGCGTCCTGGCGCCCTTTGCGGTGTTGGATATTTGCCCATTTTGAATGGCCGGCCATTATACCGTCTCCTGCATGTCCAGAAATTTGGGTTCTCATATCCCCTTGGCGCGCGCAGGGCAACGCCTTGCGGCAACGACCGCGTCCCAAGCCCCCCCCACTTGCGCCGATCCCCCGCGTCAAAGCGGCCAGATCAGCGGGATAAGTGCCGAGGCGAGCAAGCCCACACTCAGGTTCAGCGGCACCCCGACGCGCAGGAAATCGGTAAAGCGATAGCCCCCCGGCCCGTAGACAAGCGTGTTGGTCTGATAGCCGATAGGCGTGGCGAAACTGGCGCTTGCGGCAACCATCACCGCCACGACAAGCGGGCGCGCGTCAAATCCCATCGCATCGGCAAGACCGATGGCAATCGGCGTGACCACCACCGCCACGGCGTTGTTCGACACCAGCTCGGTCAGGACCGAGGTCAGCAGATAAATCGACCAGATCACCATAAAGGCCGGAAGGACCGACAGATAGGGCGCAATCGCCCCGACGATCAATTCGACCGCGCCAGAGGCCTGAAGCGCCGCGCCGATGGCCAGCATCGAAAAGATCAGCGCAAGCAACTGGCCATCAACAAAGGAAAACGCCTCATCCGCATCAATGCAGCGCGCCAGAAGAACGACCGCCACCGCGATCACCGCCAGAGCCAGGATCGGCGCCATGCCAAGCCCGGCCAGAATGACAATGCCCAACAGGGCGATCACCGCCAGCGGCGCGTGGCCACGACGGAACGCGCGCGCCGAGGGGCGCGAAACATCGACCATCTCCATGTCGCGCGACAGGCGCTGAATATCCTCGGGCGCGCCTTCAAGCAAAAGCGTGTCCCCGACCCGCACCACAAGATCATCAAGCTGTCGACCGATATTCTGGTTCCGCCGATGCACCGCCAGCGGATAAACCCCATAGCGCCGCCGCAGACGCATGCCACCAAGCGAGCGGCCCACCATCTTGCAGCCGGGCGTGATCAGCACCTCAACGGTGCTGGTCTCAACCGCCGACACCTGATCGACCCGCTTGAGGCTCTTGTCACGCTGCAAGCTGAGCAGTTCGGTCATCTGGGTGCGCAACACCACGCGGTCACCGACCTGAAGGCTGACCCCGCTCAGGTCGCGGCGCAACGACAGATCGCCCCGGATCACGTCAATCAGGCGCACACCTTCGCGTTTGAAAAGCTGAACCCCGGAGACTTCGCGCCCGACCAAGTTGCTTTCGGGCGGGATCACCGCCTCGGTAAAAAACTTCATCCGCGAGCGGTCAGACAACATATCGGCCATGCTATCGCGCGCAGGCAGCAGCAACGGCCCGAAAAATCGCAGATAGATCGCCCCCCAGATCACCAGAACGATGCCAAGCGGCGTCACCTCGAAGATGGTAAAGGCCTCCATGCCTTGCGTGCGCGCAACCCCGTCCACAAGCAGGTTGGTCGAGGTCCCGATAAGCGTGGTCGTGCCGCCCAGAATGGCCGCATAACTGAGCGGAATCAAAAGCTTGCTGGCAGGGATCTGAAGCGTGCGTGCCAATTGCACAAAGACCGGGATCATCACCACGACCACCGGCGTGTTGTTCATGAAGGCCGAGGCCACAACCACCGCCACCAAAAGCATGCCGATGGCGACGCGCGGATTGACCTGCGCCTGACGGTCCGCCAGCGAGGTAAAGGCATCAAGCGCGCCAGTGCGCACCAGGGCCCCCATCACGATGAACATCGCGGCAATGGTCCAGGGCGCGGGGTTGGAAAACACCATCAACGCCGCCTGATAGGGCAGAATTCCGAGCGCTAGCAAGACCGCCACACCGGCGATGGCCACCACTTCGGTCGGGTAGGTTTCACGCACAAAAAGCACGAACATCGCCGCAACGACCGCCAGTGCCAAAAATGCCTGCCCGGTTTGGGACAGACCCAAAAGTTCTACCACGTATCAGAGCCCTCATCTGGTTTCATCTCAGTGTCCCCGATGACAGGTGCAGGGGCAAGCCCGATCCGCGCGCGCGGCTGCACCAGAAATATCCCGCCCAGCATGAGCGCCATCGCAGCCCAAATATAAGGCGAATACACTTCGTTCAAAAGCCAGATCGACCAGAGCACGCCAAAGCCGGTCACCAGATAGCTGGTCTGCGCCGCAAAGACCGATCCGGCCCGCCCCACCATCCAGACATAGCCCGCATAAACCAGCGCATGAATGACCGCCCCTGCCACCAGCGCCGCCTCGGGCGCGCCAAACCCCGCCAAAGGGTCAATCCACTGGCCACTGAGCAACGCCAAAGGCAGCATCAGGATCGCCCCAAGCAGCGAGGCCGCCAGCAATGTCTGAACGGAATCAAGGCCCTGCGTGCCCCAGCGGGCGACAAGATTGCCCTCGGTCGCATAAAGCAGTGGCGCGATAAGAGCGAGCGGCACAAAGGCCGCCATGGCCCGGTCAGGCAGGCTTGCCTCAGGGCCAATCAACAGCGCGATCCCGGCCAGCCCAAGGCACAGGCCCAGCATCCGGCGCCAGGCAAAGCGCTCATTTCCAAGGGCGATGGCAATGGGCAGCGAAAACAGCGGCACGGTCGAGATGACGATGGCCATGACACCGCCGGGCAGACGCGCCGCAGAGGCATAGAAAAACACATCCGGCAGAACCGCGCCAAACAGGGCGACCATGATGAAAAGCCGCCAATATTGGCGGCCCAGCTCAAGCCGCCTGCCGCGCGCGCGGGTGATGGCGCCAAGCACCAAAACGCTGATTGCCAATTGCCAGAAGATCAGGCCAAAGGGCTGATGTCCGGTGCTGACCGCGATCTTGGCAAGCGCCACCGACAAGCCCCAGCCCGCCCCCATCGCCATCAGCGCCAGCGTCAGACCGGCGCGGTCTCTCACGGCCCTGCCTGCTCCAGACGGCCACCCTGACGGACCATCGAAACTTTGGTGGCTTTGCCGGTCTTGTCGTCGGTTTCCACGTAAACGCCCGACACGGTTGCGGGGCCCAAGGCCGGGGTGAAGCGCTCTTTGCCCATGCCGGTCACAAAGCGGCGCATCGGTTCGGTCTTGTCCATGCCGATCACGCTGAGGTAGTCGCCGCACATGCCGGCATCGCCCTGAAAGGCGGTGCCACCCGGCAGGATCTGGGTGTCGGCGGTCGGGATATGGGTATGGGTGCCGACCACAAGGCTGGCGCGGCCATCGCAGAAATGCCCCATCGCCATCTTTTCCGAGGTCGCCTCGCAATGCATATCTATAATTGCCGCCTGCACCGCGCCGCCGGGCGGATGGGCGCGCAGCACCTCGTCAATGGCCGAAAACGGATCGTCAAAGGCGCGTTTCATGAACACCTGACCAAGCACCTGCGCCACCAGAACCTTGCGCCCGCGCCCGTCGGTAAAGACCCGGTGGCCGCGCCCCGGCGCGTTCTTGGCAAAGTTCAGCGGCCGGATGAGGCGCGTCTCATTGCCAATCGTCTGGAGCATGTCTTTTTGATCAAAGGCATGATCGCCAAGCGTGACGCAATCCGCCCCCGCCTCGAACAGCCCCTTGGCATGGGCGCCGGTCAAACCCATCCCGCCTGAGGCATTCTCGCCATTGATCACAACGAAATCGAGCCGCCACTCTTGCCGCAAACGCGGCAGGGTCTCGGCCACCGCCGCGCGTCCCGCACGGCCCATCACATCGCCTAAAAACAGTATCTTCATGGTATCGGTGTTATTGACGCAATTCGGTAAGGGCAAGTCTCAAACCGCATCTGACCGCGCATGTGGTGCGGGCGGGACGCCTCCGGCGGGAGTATTTCGACCAAGAAGAAGAGCGGAGCGCATGATCACTTGACCCGGTAGCGCGCCTCATAGGTGACCGGGAAATTCACCGAACGGGCGATAAAGCAGGTCTTGTGGATCTCGCCGTGCAGCGCATTGGCGCGTTTCAGGTCGGTCCCGGCAGGCACGGTGATCGACGGGCGCAGGGTAGCGCGCAGGAAGCGGCTTGCGCCGGTGGCGTCGGTTTCGCCGACGCCAAGCGGGTCGTCCTGATAGGCCTGAACGATGACACCCGCATTGCTGGCCAGATGCAGGAACCACAGCATGTGACAGGCCGAGAGGGCCGCAATCAGCATGTCCTCGGGGTTGTGCAGGGTCGGATCACCGCCCAGGAGCGGGTCGTTGGAGCAGTGGATAACCGGCTTGCCGGGGGTCTCGACATTCCAGG
>CBDTZA010000068.1:0-7650 GCA_965364785.1 uncultured Roseovarius sp.
GGATCGCCGGCGGCTTTCTGGTTCTGCTCCTGCTCACGGCGATATTCGCGCCCTGGATCACGCCGTTTGATTATGCCGCACAGGATCTGATGAACGGCAACGCCCCGCCGGGCTGGCCACATGTGTTGGGCACCGATCAGTTTGGCCGCGATGTGTTCAGCCGCGTCATTTATGGCGCGCGCACATCGCTGTCGGTCAGCGCCACGGCGATTGCCATCTCCATCAGCGTCGGCATGACCCTCGGGGCCGCTGCGGGGTATTTTGGCGGGTTCTTTGAACGCGCAGTGATGACGGTGGTTGACCTCACGTGGTCTTTCCCCGACATCCTGATCGCGCTCATTTTTGTGGCCATCATCGGCCCCGGCCTGACCTCGACAACCTTTGCCATTGCCATCGCATATCTTGCGCAGTTCACCCGGTTGACCCGCGCCCAGATCGTGCGGCTCAAGCGCGAAACATTCATCGAGGCAACGATCAACCTTGGCGCCAAACCGCACCACATCCTGCTGCGTCATCTGCTGCCCAATGCCATCGCACCGGTGATCGTGGTCGGCATGCTGGCCATTGGTGACGGCATCGTTCTTGAGGCCACTCTGGGCTTTTTCGGTCTTGGCGCACAGCCCCCCACCCCAAGCTGGGGCGCGATGATGTCGAGCGGCACGGCGCAGTTGTTCCTGAGCCCCTGGGTCATCATCTTTCCCGGCGTCGTGGTTGCCGTCACGGTGATTGCCGTGAACCTGTTTGGTGACGAATTGATCCGCGCGCTCGATATCCGCGACCGGATCAGGGGGGCATGAGCATGCTTGAAGTCCGCGACCTTGAAGTTGCCTTCGGGCCTGTCGCGCCCTTGTCCGGGGTCAGCTTTTCGCTCGCCAAGGGCGAAACACTTGGCATTGTCGGCGAAAGCGGATCGGGCAAATCCCTGACCGCGATGAGTGTGATGGGTCTGTTGCCTTTGGCCGGTGGCCGGATCACCGCAGGATCAATCATCTTTGACGGGCAAGAGCTGACCACTCTGCCCGAGGCCGCCTATCGCAGGCTGCGCGGCGGACGCATTGGCCTGATCACCCAGAACCCGATGACATCGCTTGACCCTTTGCAAAAGATCGGCCCGCAGGTTGATGCGGTGGCGGTTCTGCACCTTGGCATGACGAATGCACAGGCGCGTGCGCGCACTGTCGATATCCTTGGCAGCCTGCGCATCCCGGAGCCTGCCCTGATCTGCGACCGCTATCCGCACCAGATGTCGGGCGGCATGAAACAGCGGATCGTGATCGCGATGGCACTGACCGCCGACCCGGACGTGCTTGTCGCCGATGAGCCGACCACGGCGCTTGATGTGACCGTGCAGGCGCAAATCATCCGTCTGCTCGACGATCTGGTCAAGGAACGTGATCTGGCGCTGGTGCTGATCACCCATGACATGAGCGTCGTGGCCCAGACTTGCGACAAGGTCGTGGTGATGTATGCCGGGCGCGCAATTGAACATGGCCCGGTCGAGGCGATATTTGGCGCCCCCCAGCACCCCTATACGCAGGCGCTGATCGGGTGCATCCCGCGTGGGCTTGGTGAGGACGAGCATCTGACCGGTATTCCCGGTACGGTACCGACCGTTCTCAACTATCCCAAGGGCTGCCCGTTTCACCCGCGCTGCCCGCGCGCCCAGGATGTCTGCACGACTGACCGGCCCGCGTTTGTCGCACATGGCGACAGTGCCGCGGCCTGTCATTTTGCCGGGGTCGCGACATGAGCAACCTTCTTGAAGTGCGCAACCTGTCCAAAGTCTTCACCAGCGCAGGCGGCCCGTTCCGTCGCGCCCGCGCGATGCATGCGGTTAATGACGTGTCGTTCGATCTGCCAAAGGGCCGCGTGATCGGCGTGGTCGGAGAATCGGGCTGCGGCAAGTCCACACTGGCGCGGCTGATCCTGCGCCTGATCGAGCCAAGCACCGGCACCTTGCGCTTTGACGGCGATGACCTTCGGGCCAAATCGCCCGCCGAAATGCGCCGTCTGCGCGCACGCATGCAGATGGTGTTTCAGGACCCCTATTCGGCAATCGATCCGCGCTACACGATTGCGCGCGCGGTGATGGAGCCGTTTGACGTTCAGGGCCAAAGCCATGAGGGATCACGCGACACTGTCGTGGCCGAACTGCTGACTATGGTGGGGCTGAATCCCGGTCTTGCGGGCAGTTATCCGCATCAGATATCGGGCGGCCAGAAACAGCGGGTCGGGATTGCCCGCGCGCTGGCGCTGCGCCCGTCTCTCTTAGTGCTGGATGAACCCACGGCGTCGCTGGATGTATCGGTACAGGCCCAAATCATAAGTCTGCTGGAGCAGTTGCGCGATGATCTGGGGCTGACCTATCTGTTCATCAGCCACGACCTGAGCCTGGTGCGGTATTTCTGCGACGAAATTCTGGTGATGTATCTCGGCCGTGTGGTCGAGGCACTGCCAGACACCGACCGGCCCGCACGCCACCCCTATACCAAAACGCTGATGGACAGTACCTTTGCCCCGGACCCCAAACAGCGCCGTGTCATCACCCCGCTGGAAGGTGAAGTGCCAAGCCCGTTTAACCTGCCGCCCGGCTGTGCCTTTGCGGATCGCTGTCCGCATGCCACGTCGATCTGCCGGACCGAGACCCCTCTGTTGTCGGCGCAGACAGGCCATTCTGTTGCCTGTCACAACCCCCTGTGAAGGATAAAAACTTGGGCTTCCGCATCCTGACCGCTGAAATCTCGCATGAGACAAACACGTTCAACGTCCACCTGACCGACATCCAGAACTTTCAGGATCGCTATCTGCTGGACGGGCCAGAGGCCATTGCGACGCGCAGTGCCTCCAATACCGAGCTGGCCGGGGTCTGTGATATTGGCCGGGTTTATGGCTGGGAGATCACCCATACAATCAGTGCAGCGGCGGGCCCCGGCGGGCGCGTGACCGACGCCGCGTTTGATCACCTCTGCGCCCCGCTTTTGGCGGCGGCGGCACAGGGTGGGTGGGACAGTGTTCTGCTGATGCTGCACGGTGCCATGGTCACCGCATCCCATGACGATGGCGAAGGCGAAATCCTGCGCCGCCTGCGCGCGGTCATCGGCCCTGATGTGCCCGTCGCCGTCACGCTTGATCCGCACGCGAATGTCAGCGCCGCCATGTGCGATCTGGCGCAAATCCTAGTGTCATTCACAACCTATCCGCATGTCGATATGCGTGCGACGGCCCGGCGCACGGCGGAACTTTTGCACCGCACAATCAGCCGCGAAATTCACCCCGTTACCCGGCGCGCCCACCGCCCCATGCTTGAAGAGGCGAATGGCGGGCGCACCGATATCGGCCCGATGATTGACCGGCACGCCCTTGGCCGGGCCTTTGAGGCGCGTAAAGGCATCTACGCCGTCAGCATCAATGGCGCGTTTCCCGAAGCCGATATCGCCGAGGTTGGACCAACCGTTCTGGTCACATCCGAAACCGGTCTGACCGGCGCACAGGCCATTGCAGAAGAGATTGCAGATGACATCTGGAACCGCCGCAATGAGACGCTCAACAGCTACCTGACTGTGGCCGAGGCGGCGGCGATGGCCGCGGCATGGGAACCGGGGGGCGGACCGCTTGTTATCGCGGATTACGCCGACAACCCCGGTGCCGGGGCTTATGGCGATTCAACCGCGTTATTGGCGGCCTTGCTGGCGGCAAAGGTCAGCGACGCCTGCTTTGGCCCGATGATCGACCCAGAGGCGGCCCGCTCGCTTCAGTCCACCGCCATCGGGGCGACGGTGTCATTGCCGTTGGGGGGCAAGACCGCCCCCGCATTCGGCGGTGGGCCACTCGACGTGACCGGCACGCTCCAATGGCGCGGCGAAGGGGTTTTCACTGGCAGCGGTCCTATCCTGGGCGGCCAACAGCGCAGCTTTGGCCCGACGGCCGTTTTGCGGGTTCAGGGGATCGACATCCTGATCGTCAGCGTCGCTCACCAGATCCTTGACCTGCAACAGTTTGAAACCTTCGGCATTGATCCCCGCAAACAGCGCGTTATCGCACTAAAGTCGATGCAGCATTTCCGGGCAGCTTTCGCCCCGATTGCAGGCCGTATTGTCGTCTGCGACAGCGGTGCTCTGTGCACCTTGAACTATGGCGCGCTCGACTATCGCCATGTGCCGCGCCCGATCCATCCATTGGATCCCCCAAACTGAGAAAATTGCGTGGGGGAAAGATTGAACCGGTTATGTTCGCGCTCTGAAACACTCTGAAACGCTTTGACGGCGGAATTCAAAGACCTTGGACCGGGAGGATATTTGGCCGACCCGGTTTTGTGCACATTCAGTCACACGACCACCCGTAGATGGCCAAGGCAAAAAATATGCAATCGACCGGGACTGGTGTGTAAAATCTCGAACACCATTTGCGCTGAGCGGACCTTGTGGTTGGACGGCATGAACGCGCGAGTGATCGGCGCGCAGCCCCGGCCCATTTCGTCCGATGTGATTGTCTCGCGGATCAGGACCCGTTTGCGAATACCCATAGCTAAACCTCCTGTATCCTGGGCGTCGTGCTGCCCGATTTAAGAAAGCGGAATACAAGGGCCACGGGCACGACCGAGGCGAACAGGATAATCCCGATCAGGAGCGATCGGCTCGCATTGCCAGTGGCATCAAAGAGCGCCCCTGCCAGCGGTGGGGCTGCCATCATGATTGCATAGTAGACGGTGAAAAAGACGCCCATGCCAAAGGCGCGCCGCTCGGGATGCATGGCCTGCCCGGCCAATGACATGATGACCCCCGCGGGTGCCATGCCGATCAGGCCGAACAAAAGGCTTGCTGGCAGGCCCGCACCCGGCACACTCAGCAACGTCAAGGCCACGACAGCCCCAATCATGCAAATCGCAAGGATCGTGTCGCGGCGTCCAAAGCGGTCCGAGATCTGCCCGCAGAGCGCACCAGAGAAGATCATCAGCCAGCTTCCGACGCTGATAATGCCCGCAGCACTCAAGGCCGATTGGCCCATGCCTTCCAACACCTTCGGCCCGAAACTCAGATAGACAACATAGCCCGCGTTGAACACGCCCCACGCAATGCCCGCACAAATCGTCAGACCCCATTCCGCGCCCGTCAACAGAACAGGCGTTTCAGACTTGACGGGTGGCACGTCATGGGGGGTGCGGTAAAATACCAGAACACCCAAAGCGGCAAGCAGGCAATAGCCAGAGGCGACCTGAAACGGCACCCGCCAGCCATGGATTTCCGCCAGCCAGGCGTGACCCACCTGCCCCATTGCGATGCCGAACGGCCAGCTCATCACAAGGATGCTCATCGCGGTGGCAATCTCGCGGCCATCGAACCAGTCGGCAACCATCTTGGTGAAATAAAGAGTGGCCAGCAGGAACCCGGCCCCCGATATGGCCCGCCCAAGGCCCACGGTCCAGCTGTCCATTGCGGCGGCGGACACGAGCCCGCCCAATGCCAGCGCACAAAGACCCGACACGGCCAAAACCCGGTCCGAGGCATAGCGCCCCGAGAACCCGGCAGGCAGCGCCAGAAACAACCCCGGCGCCATGAACAGGCCGATCAACAGGCCTATCCCCGCATAATCGAGCCCGAAGGCGACACCCAGGTTGTCGCCCACAGAGGCCATGGTCTGAAACTGGAACCCAAGACCGATCCGGGCCAGAAACAGCAGGGCCAGAATACGCCAGCGCATTATGCCCAGCCGAGCGCGCGCAAGGCCTGCAGATCGTTCCAGATCTTGGTCATGTGGCTGATCTTGTTGCCATCAAACTGCATCACATAGACATAGTCAGAGGCCACAGACTTTTCCGTCGGCGGGTTCGGCCCGCCCGCGCCTGTGTTGGAGCCATGAAACACCGCCGAGGCCACCACCGCCCCGCGCGCATCATCGCTGGCGAAGGCCGTCAACTCATAGCGCCCATCCGGGATTGGCCCCAGAAGGCCCTTCATCCAGTCGGCATAGGCCGCAAGGCTGGTGGTGTCGGCAAGCGCATCTGCCTGGCACGAAAATGTCGCGCCCTCATGGCACCATGGCTTGCAGCCCTCCCAGCCTTTGCCGCTTTCGCAAGCCTCGAAAAAATCCTTGGCGGTCTGATAGATGGTCATTGCAGTATCTCCTTGTTGGGTCGGCCACTTCTTGCGGCTCATACAATGAGGTTACGACCTTACGCCGCGCCCCGGTATCGACCAACTGCTGTATTTTCGCGTCCCAGATGCAGTATTTGCTGTGAAGCATTTGCGGCTTCAGGCAGGCAAGATCATGTTGCCCTTTCGTCGCAGTCAGGGGTCAACACGCCGTATTTCATGAAACACCACCCGAGCAAAAAATATCGGGATTTCAAAGTGATGAATTCAAAACCGGGACTGTCCAGCCTTAGCCCGCGCGAACACCAGATCGCCGAGGCCTTTGCCGGTGGCGAGAGTTACTCGCAGATCGCAGAGCGGCTGCATCTTGCCCCGACCACAGTGCGCACCCATCTGAGCACAATCTATCGCAAGCTGGGCGTCTCGACAAAGCTGGCGCTGCATCATGCACTGGCGCCACCATCCCCAGAGTCGCGGTCTGATCTTTAGGAGGACCCTCCTCCACCGCGCCCCGACAAGCCGTCCATCGCAGTGCTTGCTTTTACCAATATGTCTGGCGATCCCGAGCAGGATTATTTCTCTGACGGGATCGCAGACGACATCATCACAGCGCTGTCCCGCTCGCCCTGGCTGTTCATCATCGCCCGCAACACGACCTTCACCTACAAGGGCTCAAACGTGGATGTGCGCCGGGTGGCACTGGACCTGGGCGTGCGCTTTGTGCTGGAAGGCAGCGTGCGGCGGTTCGGCGACCGGGTCCGCGTGACGGCGCGGCTGATTGACGGGGTGACCGGCGGCCATGTCTGGTCGGAAACCTATGACAGCCAGCTTCAGGACGTGTTTGATTTGCAAGATGAGATCACCCGCAACGTCACCGCCTCGATCCAGACCAGCGTGCATCTGAAAACCATCGAAGACCCGGTTGAGCGCGGCAAACGCCCCGATCTGACCGTGTGGGAATTGACCATGCGCTCCTGGCACCTGCTGTATGATTTCGCCCCGGACAGCTATGTTGCCGCACGCGGCCTTCTGGAGCGCGCTTTGGTCATCGATCCCGAAAGCACCGAGGCGCATATGGTGCTTTCGCTGATCCATCACCACGATTCCCTGATGGGCTTTGCATCCGACACCCGCGCCACGATGGAAGCGGCCCAAACCCATGGTCGGCGCGCCATCCAATTGGACCCGCGCAACGAATACGCCCATTGGGCCTATGGGATCTGTAGCTGGGAGAACCACGACGTGTCACTCGCCGCACTGGAACGCGCGGTCGAGTTGAACCCGAATTGTTCCGTCGCGCGGGGCAGTCTGGGAACCGTTCTGACCCTTGTCGGACGCACCGAAGAGGCCATCACCCAGCAAGAGATCGCGATCCGGTCCAATCCGCGCGATCCAAGCATTTTCTTCCGTTTCTCGCATCTCGGTTTTGCCAATTATCTGGCTGGCCGATACGACACCGCTATTGGCTGGGCCGAGCGCGCGATCCAACGTATGCCACGCTGGTATTATGCCTATTTCGTTCTGGGGGCGAGCCATATGGCACTGGGCAATAGCGACCGGG